>CBDUPM010000150.1:0-6688 GCA_965369105.1 uncultured Bacteroidales bacterium
AAAGATACCGGGTACTTTTTATTCTTTTTAAAACTGGGACGAGATTCTGTATCAAAACCGACCACTGCTTTTCTCCTTACATAATTGATGCACAAGTCAACTGCTGATGGATCTTCAATTAGGGTTATTCTTCCTGTAAAAGTCTTAACATTCAGCTCATTTACTTCTTCTTTGGAAATCTCTGTTTGAAATTTAGTTTGTTCCTCCTCCATCATTTTGTCTTTTGGTTATAATCCATTCCTTTGCATCAATTTCTTTTCCACTATGTTTTTCTTCAAAGTCTGAATCCATTTTTTCTAAAAGATCTGCATCCCGTGTCATACTTTTATGAAGATTCATACAGGCTCTTAAAAGCTTTTTACCCCAGTAATTTTCGAAGTTCAATTTGCATTCCCAGAGCACATCATTCATAACTTCCTCATTTCCAACCCTGAAAACTTCAAGAAAATCGCTTATATCCTGGTAAATATCTGCCAAATCTTCAGAAAGATCCCTGCTAATCAGTTCCAGCCTGTCATACTCATCCTCCTCCGGAATATCAATATATTCATTTTGTGAACCAAGAATGCCGAAAATTCGTTTATAAACCTCCGCCCAATCTTCTTCTGTTACATATTTTTCGCTTGGTTCATCAAAAATGGATTGATTTTGTGGAATTGCCAGGAGTTTTGAATAAAGTTCAGGCATAATGATAAGGGAAGATTCAATAAATTCCTTTCTTTCTTCCGGAAAATCTACCGTCAGGAAATCTGAAAACTTCTTTGCAATCTTTACAAAGTCCAATACCTCCGGAGAATAAACTAAATCATGAACATCCTGCATGCTGTACTTTTTTTGAAGGTGCTAATTTAGTAAAAATTTACCCTGTTTTTCAATTTGTCATTCCGGGTTTTCCTTCCAGACATACTTTCCCAGGATATCCTGCTGAATTTTACCATTTTCCAGAAGCCATCGAAATACCTTTTTAAACTTCCCCTCATCCTGCTTTACCTTTTCTGCCAGCTCGGTAATCAAACAGGATTGATTCTGTAATTCCTGCTTTATTTCATTCAGGATCAGATCAAATTCATACTTACTCATATTCAGTTCATTTCTTTCCTGACAAACATCGCATTTACCACATCTCAAGGAATCTTTTTCTCCAAAGTATTCCAGCAATATCTGGCTCCGGCACTTGGTGGTACCGGATCCATAATTAAGCATTGCAATCAGTTTTTCCTCATATCTTTTTTTCAGAAAATTATAACTCTCAATTGAAAAATATAAATTCTTTCTATCCAGGCGTTCCTCTATATAGGTTATTACAGGATTTTTCTTTTGAGGGATGTAATCAATTACCCCACCCGAAGAAAGACGAACCAGGTATTGATAGATATTTTCCCTCTTTAAATTGGAACGTTTGGCCAGTAAATCTTCGTCAATAGGAACCCATGTAGAAAACAAA
Organism: uncultured Bacteroidales bacterium; assembly: GCA_965369105.1. Classification (GTDB taxonomy): domain Bacteria; phylum Bacteroidota; class Bacteroidia; order Bacteroidales; genus JAGLSB01. The sequence continues at coordinate 1,445 of CBDUPM010000150.1, forward strand.
CCACTGTAGGATCTTAATAGAAGTTTTATAAATCCGTCAAACTTTGCATTTGAGACCTGAAACTTATAAAGATCATCTCTGCTAACCTTGAAATGAATCCTAGAAGGATTATGCAATTCATCTGAAAGTTCCAGGTATCCTTCCTTCTGAAGTATCTGCAAGGAATTAAACGCAACCAAAGCATTGAATTTGTACAGATGAATAAATTCAGAGAGAATAAAATCAAAGCTCCCGCCTTTTCCACTGCCAATGGGTAGTTGCAAATAATTGCCAAGGGCATGGTAAACATCCTTTACTACCGGTAATTCCGGAAAGCTGGTAGCAATTCTTTGACCAGCCTGCCGTTTATCAGAATTATTAAACAAAAGAACTGCCAGGGCTTCTTTTTCATCTCTTCCGGCCCTCCCGGCTTCCTGGAAATAAGCTTCAGGAGAATCGGGAAGATCCATATGAACCACCAGTCTGACGTCCGGTTTATCAATCCCCATTCCAAAGGCATTCGTCGATACCATAATTCTTGTTTTCCCTTTTTGCCAGGATTCCTGTCTGGCATTCCGGAATTCATGACTCAGACCAGCATGGTAGTAATTAGCCGATAAGCCATTTTTATTCAATAGTTCAGAAATTTCTTTTGTGTTCTTCCGGTTTCTCACATAAATAATGGCTGACCCTTTTATATCCTGGCAATAATTTAACAAACGCCTGTTTTTATCCTCAACATGATCCACCCGGTATGTAAGATTTTTCCGCTCAAAGCTTTTTTGAAAAACATTATTTTCCTTAAAACCAAGCTTTTCCATAATATCATTTACTACCACAGTTGTGGCAGTTGCGGTTAGTGCCAGAAAGGGTACACCAGGAATCAATTCCCTTAATTCAGTAATTTTTAAATAACTGGGACGGAAATCATATCCCCACTGAGATATACAGTGAGCCTCATCAATGGCAAGGATATTTACATTCATTTTCTGAACCCTGATCCTGAAAAGCTCAGTGGATAATCTCTCCGGGGATAAATAAAGGAATTTAAAATCTCCAAAAACACAATTATCCAAAGCAATATCTATCTCATCTTTTGACATTCCTGAATGGACAGCAAGAGCCTTGATTCCTTTTTTATTCAGATTTAATACCTGGTCCTTCATTAAGGCAATTAAGGGAGTCACCACAATACAAAGCCCTTCTTTTGCCAGTGCAGGAACCTGAAAGGTGATTGATTTCCCTCCTCCCGTGGGCAATAATCCCAGGGTATCCTTCCCGTCAAAAACCGATTGAATAATTTCTTCCTGCAAGGGTCTGAAGGATGAATACCCCCAATATTTCAATAATATTTGTCTGAAATTGCTCAATTTTTTCCTCTTTGCAATAGTTAAGATACGAACATTTTAAAACATTGTCATAATCAATGCTGTATTTAGCTCATTATCTGTTGATTACGTAAGTGTTAATCTAAGTTAAAAAAGCCCTGCTAATTAGGCATTTTTTTGTATTTTCACACAATTTAAAATTAACCAAAAAAAGACAATGTCATTTAGTACAGATAAGATAATTTCTGAAGGCTTAACATTTGATGATGTTTTACTCATACCGGCTTATTCAGAAACCCTGCCACGAGAGGTAAGCCTCAAAACAAGATTTTCCAGGAATATAGAATTGAATGCCCCCATAGTTTCAGCTGCAATGGATACCGTTACTGAAGCAGGAATGGCCATTGCGATCGCCCGGGAAGGCGGTATTGGCGTAATTCATAAAAATATGTCTTTGGATGAGCAAATTGCCCAGGTAAGAAAAGTTAAGAGAGCTGAAAGTATTATGATTCACGAACCCATAACCATTTTAAAAGAATCAACGGTAAATGATGCTTTAAACCTGATGGGGGAATACAAGATTGGCGGAATTCCAGTGGTGGATAAAAGTGGGAAATTAATTGGAATTGTAACCAACCGGGATTTGAGATTTGAAAGAAATATGAACCGGATAGTGGATGAGGTGATGACCAAGGATAATATTGTCACCACCACTCAAAAAACCGATCTGGCAAAAGCGGCGGAAATATTACAAAGGCATAAAATTGAAAAATTGCCTGTGGTGGATAAAGATTTCAAATTAATCGGTCTTATTACCTATAAAGATATTACCAAATCCAAAGACCGGCCAAATTCATGCAAAGATGCGAAAGGCCGTTTAAGAGTTGCTGCAGCAGTCGGGGTTGGAGCAGATACCATTCAAAGAGTTAAATTACTTGCAAATGCGGGGGCTGATGCAGTGGTCATTGACACAGCACATGGTCATCATGTAGGGGTGATCAAAACATTGAAAAAAATCAAAAAAGAACTAAAAGCTACTGAAACCGATATCGTTGTTGGAAATATTGCTACTGCTGATGCTGCAAAGGCTCTGGTAGAAGCAGGTGCAGATGCGGTAAAAGTGGGTATAGGACCCGGTTCCATCTGCACGACCCGGGTAATTGCCGGTGTGGGAGTACCCCAGCTTACTGCCATTTACGATGTAGCGGCCAGTATCAAAGGCAGTGGTGTGCCGGTTATTGCGGATGGGGGAATTCGGTATTCAGGAGATATTGTAAAGGCCCTGGCAGCCGGTGCCGACAGTATCATGGCCGGATCCCTGCTTGCAGGAGTTGAGGAATCACCCGGTGAAACCATTATCTATAATGGCAGAAAATATAAGTCATATCGTGGAATGGGTTCAATCGAAGCCATGCAACAAGGTTCGAAAGACAGGTATTTCCAGGATATGGAAGAAGATATTAAAAAGCTCGTCCCGGAAGGAATAGCCGCACGGGTGCCCTACAAAGGAACTCTTCGGGAGGTAATTTACCAGATGATCGGAGGTTTGAGAGCCGGTATGGGTTATTGCGGTGCTGAAAGTATTGAAAAATTACAAACTTCGCAGTTTACCAGGATTACAACTGCCGGTGTCAGTGAAAGTCATCCGCACGATGTAACTATTACAAGGGAAGCTCCAAATTACAGCCGGTAGTAATAAGCCGGATGTTTTATTCGTTAATAGCCTGAATTAAATAAATTAAATAGAACTATGAAAAGACTTGTTTTATCAACTTTACTGATTTTTGGATTTTTATCAACCATTTTTACTCAACCGGATCCTAATCTTACTTTAATTACCATTGCCGGTAGAGATATTTCTGTGGGTGAATTTGACAGGATTTACAGAAAAAACAACAATGATAATGTGACCCAAAAGCAAACGGTTGAAGAATATCTTGATATGTTTATTAATTTTAAATTAAAGGTAATTGAAGCAGAAGAATTGGGGATGGACACCACATCCACTTTCCTGGATGAATTCAATTCTTATAAAAAACAGCTGGCTCAACCCTATTTAACAAATCCTGAACTAACGGAAAAATATTCCCTGGAAGCTTATGAAAGGATGAATGAGGAAATAAATGCCAGTCATATAATGGTCCGGTTAAATGAAAATCCCTTACCTGAAGATACCTTGAAAGCCTTTGAAAAACTTATGGAGATTCGTTCAAAAGTTTTGGCTGGAGAGGATTTCGAAACACTCGCAAGGGCTACGTCTGATGATCCCTCAGCAAAAACCAATGGTGGAAATCTTGGCTGGTTTAGTGTTTTCAGGATGGTTTATAATTTTGAAACCGTTGCTTATAATACTGAAGTTGGCGATGTTTCTATGCCTTTCAGAACCCGCTTTGGAATGCATATTTTAAAAATCCATGATAAAAGACCCGCCCTGGGAGCGATCAAAATTGCTCATATTTTTGTCAGGGCACCTGAGTCAATGACCAAAGAAGAAGCCACCACGGCAAAAGAAAAAACATTTGCCATTATTGACAGTTTGAAAAACGGGGTGGATTTTGGAGAGCTTGCAAAAAGGAATTCTGACGACCGGTCCAGTGCCGGTTCCGGAGGTGAAATTCCATGGATTGGTTCCGGCCAGATGATTAAAGCTTTTGATGATGCAGCTTTTGCACTTGAAAATCCCGGGGATATATCTGAAGCTGTTAAATCAAGCTTTGGATGGCATATTATAAAACTTCTCGACAAAAGGCCGGTGGGCAGCTATGAAACAGAAAAACCCGGAATTCTAAATAAAATGAAAACGGGAGAAAGGTCAAACCTGAGTAAGGATGCCTTCCTGGTCTCCCTGAAAAATGAGTATAATTACCAGAAAAATCAGGAGGTTTTTGAAAAGTTTTTAAACCGGGTGGATTCAAGCCTGTACCAGGGAACCTGGACGAAAGCAAAGATAAAAGATATTAAAGGAGAAGTATTGTTTACATGCGGAGATATGACTGTTTTAGTGGACGAGTTTGCAGATTTTATATTAAAAAAGGTAAAAAAACAAGGGGTCACAGATCCTCGTGTTCTCACAGATATTTATTTCTCAGATTTTGAAAAAGAAAAAATTCTGGCATATGAAGAAGATAATCTTGTAAATAAATACGATGATTATAAACACATATTACAGGAGTATCACGATGGAATCTTACTTTTTGACCTGACCGACAAAACCATATGGTCAAAAGCAGTGCAGGATTCAACAGGCATGGAGGAATTCTACAATAAGAACAAGGAAAATTACAAATGGGGGGAACGTGCAGAAGCATATATTGTTACGGTTAAAGATTCTGCTAAAATTGGGGATGTAAGAAAATATGCAGCTAAACGTTTCAAAAGGAAAAAATTCTCTTCGGATGACTTGTTAAAAGAATTTTGTTCAAATGATACCCTGAATAATTGCATAGAAATCAGTGTTGACCTGTACGAAAAAGAAGATAACCAATATGTGGACGCTACCGGATGGAAAAAAGGCCTGGGAAGTATTTACTATGCCAACGATTTGCCAAGCTTTGTCATTATTTCAAAAATTCATGCACCGGCTGTAAAAGATTTATCCGATACACGCGGACAGGCCACAGCTGACTATCAAAAGTTCCTGGAAGATAAATGGCTGGATGAATTAAGAGAAAAATATGATTATGAAGTCAACATGGATCTTCTAAAACAAATTAAAGACCAATAATCTTGTCAAAATCAAATTTTATATTAGCTGTCATTTTTATATTTTTCACCCTGATCTCTTGTACCCGGATGACCAATGTAAATGAAGAGGAACCGCTTGCCCGTGTGTTAAATGAATACCTTTATCCATCCGATTTACAAGGGCTGATACCTCCAAATATTACGGCTGAAGACAGTGTCAGAATAATTAGAAGGTTAATTGAAGAATGGTCAA
>CBDUPM010000151.1:0-6670 GCA_965369105.1 uncultured Bacteroidales bacterium
AAAGTGGCACTGGAATTCAGTAAGGAAAAACCATTCCAGGTAGAATTTCAGTATGAAATTTATTCTGCAACGGAAGATGCTACCGTCAGTGATTTTGGATCGGTTATTATTAAATCTTCAAAATATAAACTGAAAACAGAGGACACCGAAGTTTTATTTAACGGAACCTATCTCTGGACTTACAGCATACTAAATCAAGAAGTCTATAAAAGTCAGCCCTCCCCGGGCAGTTCAGATCAAACGCTGACCGACCCTTTTAAACTACTTTCAGATTATAAAAGCTATTATAAATACAGATTAATTGGGGAAGCCCAATTAAACAATAAAAAGCTTACAGAAGTTGAATTATATCCGGCAGATTTGCAAAATAATTACCGCATGATTGAATTATATACTCATCCGGAATCAAATAAACTTCAGGCTCTCATTATCAAGCAGAAAGATGGACTTGAGATTAGAATTTTTATAAAAGATATAATTAAAAATCTGAAAATCAGTGACACTGTTTTTGAATGGAATCAGGCAGATCATCCGAATGTTCTTTTGATTGAAATGTAATTATTTAGGGTATTCTATCCGGGCGTGATAAATATTCAATAATTTCTTTTTAAATACTTCCTTAATAATTGAAATTTCTTTGTAAGTCAGATCAGCATCATCAAATTGTTTTTCTTTCCTTTGATGTCTGATAATATTCTCCACCAGATTTTCAATTTCTTCCTTGGATATAGTTTTCAGACTTCGTGAAGCAGCTTCGACAGAGTCAGCCATCATCAGAATAGCCTGTTCCTTTGTTTCGGGTTTAGGCCCGGGGTAAGTAAATTTAGCAACATCAATATCCTTATCCGGAAACTCTTTCAGGAATGATTTATAAAAATACTGTACCGTGGTGGTACCATGGTGTGTAAGGATAAAATCAATTAATTTCTGAGGAAGGTTTTTCTTTTTCGCCATTTCGGCTCCATTAATCACATGACTTATGATAATTTCAGCACTTTCTTCAAATTTCAGTTTATCATGTGGATTATAACCTGAGGATAAGTTCTCGATAAAGTACATTGGGTTTTTCATCTTACCAATATCATGGTACAATGCACCAGTCCTGATTAATAAAGGATCTGCATTGATTAAACGTGCAGCCTCTTCAGCAAGGTTGGCCACCTGGAGGGAATGCTGGAAGGTTCCCGGTGCTTCCTCAGCCAGTTTTCTGAGCAGGGGTTGATTTGTATCAGATAATTCAAACAGTGTTGCATCTGAAAGGAATCCAAAACTTCGTTCAAAAATGAAAATCATAGGATAGGATGCCAGGACAAGAAGGGCATTTCCACCAAACCATGCATACATCAGCAGATCAATATTTTCGAATCTTCCTTCCTGTATTATGCCCAGACCGGTATAAACAAGACTGTATGCAAGAAAGGTAAAAATTGCTGTTATAAACAGAATCCCTCTGCGGTAGAGACTTCTTAAACTAAAAATGGCCACAACCCCGGCTATGAAATTCATAAATACAAATTCAAATCCGTTTGGAGCCCAGAAACCAATTATTAAAATTGTCAGAAAGTGCACAAATAAAGCTATCCTTGCATCAAAAAAGGTTTTAAGAATAATTGGCAGAATAACAAAAGGAATTACATATACATTTAAGTTCTGAGATTCGATTGCGAGAGAAGCCATAAATGCAAAAAGTGAAATTAAAAGAACTAGTAAAAAGGTGTTTTTCCCGCTAAGAAGAATCTCAGGCCGGAAGTTTTTAAGAAATAAAAAGAAAACCAGAAATGCCATGGATGCCAGTAAGATCTGGCCAAAAATGATAGTGGCAAGATTTCGCTGGACATTAGGATTGGTTTCATATTCTCTTTTTAATGATTGTAGAATTCTGAATTGCTCATCATTAACAGGTTCTCCCAAAGCGATTACTCTTTCCCCCGCCTGAACCATTCCAACACTCAGAGAAATTTCGGATTCAAAATTGTTAATGATTTTCCGGGATGTTTCTTCATCATAATAAAGGTTGGGAGATATAAAATCCATGGGGTCTACCAGGCTGCTTAACAACTGTTCATCGGCACCATTGATTATAACCCTGGTTGATAATTCAATGAGCTGGGCTCTGAAATATTCAAAGGCTGACTTTTGAGTAAAAACCAGTTCAACAGGGATGTTTTCTACTTTTTGATCCTGAATTACAGAAATAAGTTTTTCAGTGTTTACCAGGTTTTCAATTACAACCGGATCATCCACAATACCTCTTTTATAAATATTGCTTATAATATTATCTATACCATTGTTAAACTCTTCTTTTGCTTCAAGAATACGCCTATTCACTGAATTCCTACCGGTATCCACACCCTGGGAAACAAGCTGATTCACGTAGAGGTTCCAGATGCTTTTGGAGAATTTTTCCTGAAATTCCTGTAATTCAGTTTTTAAAACCGTGGTATCCCTTCTGAAAGGAGGTTGAAAATTTCTTAATAAACTATCCAGTTCATTTTTCACCAGCTCCTCCGATTTATAAATAGGAAAGTCGAAAGGTGCAACCAAAACTTCATGCATCCATGGTTTTCCTTTTTGGAATTCATACTGAAATTTTCCCTCTTTTGGAAAAAGAAAAACCACCACAGTCAGCCCGATGGCGAAATAAATGAAATTTCTGATCCTTATGAAAAGATTGCTGATTTTTTCGGGAACTTTCATGCCAGATACAAATGTTTAAAGGATAATTAGAGACAATAAGCGAAGATATAACATTAAATTTAATTCTACGTTTAATTTTTTTTGGAAAATCTTTCAGAAACAGGGGCATTGTTCTTCATTGCGGTTGAATAAAACAAATATTTCATTTTTTTGAATGGATATATTCCATGAATAAAATTGAAATGGTCCTGACAAAAACTTATATTTATAAAAAAAAGTTTATGCAACTCGGAATCTGTATTCAGAATTATATACCTATGCGAACGGAACCCTCTGAAAAAGCGGAAATGGTAAGCCAGGTTTTATATGGTGAAGTTTTTGAGGTCCTTGAAAAAAATAAATCTCAAAACTTTAGTTTAATAAAGACCTTGCATGATGATTACCAGGGTTGGGTAGACCACAAAACCATTGTGGATCTGGAAATAGAGACTTTTGACCGAATGGAAAAAACTACAGAGTTCGTTACTGAAAATATTTTCAGCACCCTTTATTTAAACAGCGGTGCGGAATTGAGAGTCGGAGCCGGATCTTCCCTGTGGACCAAAAACAAACATATAACCTATCCTGAACATGTTTTATCCATTGATAATGGACTGACTATTCCTAAAAAATCCAGCAGGGACCGGATAAAGGAAAACGCACCTAAATGGATTGAGATTCCCTATTTATGGGGAGGAAGAAGCGTTTTTGGTACGGATTGCTCTGGTTTTACTCAAAATATATTTAAACAAGTCGGAATCAGGCTTCCCAGGGATGCCAGAGACCAGGCACTGACCGGTACCACCATAAATTTTCATTCTGAGACCCGGACCGGAGATATTGCCTTTTTCGATAATTCCGAAGGAGAAATTACCCATGTTGGTATTTTACTAGGGGATGGAAAAATAATCCATTCTTCCGGTAAAGTAAGAATTGATCACTTTGATCACCAGGGTATTTTTTCGGAAGAACTCGCTCGCTATACTCATAATCTGAGAATATTAAAAAATGTAATTGATCCAAATTAACCCTAAACAAACTAAAATGATACTGGTAACAACAGAAACCATTCCCAATCACGAAATTTCTGAAAGTCTCGGGGTTGTCAGGGGCAGTACTATCAGAGCCCGGCATTTAGGAAGAGATATTACAGCTGCTTTAAAGAACCTGGTAGGAGGCGAAATAAAGGAATACACTCAACTATTGGCTGACGCCCGGGAAGAATCTATGATGCGTATGATAAAAGATGCTGAGAAACTGGGTGCGGATGCTATTGTAAATGTCCGGTTTACAACCTCTATGGTGATGCAGGCAACTTCAGAAATCCTGTCGTATGGAACAGCGGTAAAATTAAAATAGTCCATATGCAATATATTCTGTTTTTCCAGGGATTAGCCCTGGTTATAGTCATAGTTTTGATTATCTATCTGATCTTCCAGAGAATAGAAGAAAAGAAAGAAGAGGATTTTGAGAAGAGGGATAATTGAAGTGATGAGTTTGGGAATGCATGACTCCCTAAGTGCGTGATTATACGGATTTGGGGATCAACACGGTTGCAGAATCCGGAGTGATGAGACCTTTTGAGATGTGGTTCTGTTATACGGAATTGAACCCAACCGGCAGCTCTCAAATGAATCAAAATTTTCAGTGACCCTAAGCCGCGACCACCCTCCAAGAACATTCACCAATTTTCATTCCTTCCTCGACAAGTTTTATTATATTTGTGGCTTGAAAATGATCACTGTCGAAAAGGAATAAAAAAATGGATAATTTTACGTTGACCCACCTGAGAGAGCTGGAATCAGAATCGATTTATGTGATAAGGGAAGTGGCTGCTCAGTTCGAAAGACCTACCTTATTGTTTTCCGGTGGAAAAGATAGCATTGTAATGTATTACCTGGCCAGGAAAGCATTTTGGCCTGCGCCGGTCCCATTTCCCTGTCTGCATATTGATACCGGTCACAATTTTCAGGAAACACTTGATTTCAGAGATAAATTAATGGAAGAGACCGGTGGAAAGTGTCTGGTTGCCCTCGTTCAGGATTCCATTGATACCGGTAAAGCGGTGGAAGAAAAAGGGATAAATGCAAGCCGGAATGTTCTGCAAACCATTACTTTACTTGACGCTATTGAATCTAATAAATTTGATGCAGCTTTGGGTGGTGGAAGAAGAGATGAAGAAAAGGCCAGGGCTAAAGAAAGATTCTTTTCACACAGAGATGATTTTGGTCAATGGGATCCCAAGCATCAGCGGCCTGAATTATGGAATATTTTCAACGGTAAGAAAAATATGGGGGAGCATTTCAGAGTCTTTCCATTGAGTAACTGGACCGAAATGGATGTATGGCAATACATATACCTGGAAAATATCGATATTCCGGATTTGTACTTCACACACAAAAGGGAAGTGTTTTATCGCGATGGTGTATGGCTGGCAAAAGCCGATTTCCTGGAGAGAAAACCGGAAGAAGTGCTCGAAACCAGGGACGTGAGGTGCCGGACAATTGGTGATGTTACCTGCACAGGACTCACCCTTTCCAAAGCAAATTCTCTTGAGGATATCATTGAAGAGGTTGCTGCAACAAGGGTTACAGAACGGGGAGGAAGATATGATGATAAAAGATCAGAAGCTGCCATGGAAGACAGAAAAAAGGAAGGCTACTTTTAGGTTGAAAGCTTATTTATACGCTCGTAAGCATTAAAACTTTTTAGACGATAAGGAGCAATCAAATTTTTATTTGGATATCACACCAAAAATCAAGCCTGGGAAACAAATGAGCAGATGATGTTCATAAAACTTATTTAGAAAAACAAAATATTATATAAAATGGAATCTAAGAAATACGAATCTGACAGCGGTTACCTGAACATGCAACTATTACGCTTTACCACTGCAGGTAGTGTTGATGATGGAAAGAGTACTTTGATAGGACGATTGCTATATGACAGTAAATCCATTTTTGAGGATCAGATGGAAGCGGTGGTTGAAGCCAGTGAAAGAAGAGGAGACGAACATGTAAACCTGGCTCTTCTGACCGATGGATTGCGTGCTGAGAGAGAACAAGGGATTACCATTGATGTAGCCTACCGTTATTTTGCCACTCCAAAGCGAAAGTTTATTATAGCTGATACCCCGGGACATATTCAATATACAAGGAACATGGTAACAGGAGCATCAACTGCTAACCTTGCCATTATCCTTGTAGATGCAAGAAACGGGGTTCTCGAACAAACGATACGACATTCCTATATTGCCTCCCTGCTCAGGATTCCTCATATAGTCATTTGTATTAATAAAATGGACCTGGTCGATTACAAGGAAGAGCGATTTGAAGAGATAAAAGAGCAATTTACGCGCTTTTCTTCCAAATTAGATATTCAGGATGTCAGATTTATACCCATTAGCGCCCTTAAAGGGGATAATGTAGTGGAAAGGGGTGAAAATATGGATTGGTATGAGGGTCCCACCCTATTATACCTCCTGGAAACCATTCATATTGCCAGCGACAGGAACTTTGTCGATGGAAGATTTCCGGTTCAGTATGTGATCCGGCCGCAATCAAAAGAGTTCCACGACTACCGGGGATATGCCGGCAGAATTGCAAGTGGTATTTTTAAAAAAGGAGATAAAGTTAAGATATTACCATCCGAAATAACCTCAAAAATTGCCTCAATTGATACTTTAAACGGAAGTCTGGAGAAAGCCTACACTCCGATGTCGGTTACCATTACCCTTGAGGATGATATCGATATCAGCCGGGGCGATATGATCGTTCTGGATAATAAAGAACCGGAATCGGGTAAGGAAATTGAAATGATGGTTTGCTGGCTGGGTGAAAAACCCCTTCAAATAAATGGGAAATACACCCTGAGACACACTACAAGTGAATTCAAAGGGATGATTACCCAGGTGGTACATAAAGTTAATATAAATAACCTGGAGAAGAATTATGATGATAAATCGATTGAATTAAATGAGATAGCCAGGATCAGG
>CBDUPM010000152.1:0-6649 GCA_965369105.1 uncultured Bacteroidales bacterium
AATCATGCCAGTCATTCCAATGCCTGTACATTAAATCTTCCATCATCCTGACATTAGCCATTGGCAGATCCTTATGAATCTCATTGGCTGTCTGATCCAGTTTTACATCTTTCAGGTAAAAAATCATTTCTCCGGCTGGAGAATATTCAAAACCATTCATTCCCCCTTCAATGTCAGAAATTTGCCTTTTCCCTGTCCCGTCTGCATTCATTTCCCACAGCTGCACGCTGCCACTCTCTGAATTCAGGTACCCTATTTTTTCACCATCCGGTTTCCAACGTGCATTAAAAGAGGAAGACTTAGAATCCGTTAATTTTACTGCCTCTCCCCCATCCACCGGAATTGACCAGATGTCGGTCATTCCTGCGTTAGTTTTATAATCATAACGGGTTAAAGCATAAATAATAGTCTTTTGATCGGGACTTAGCTGATGATCAGACAAGCGGGCAAACTTCCATAATATTTCAGGGGATAATCGTGCCTTTTCTATTTCGGCCTGGGTTAAAGTTCCTGAAAAATCCGAAATAACTTCTTCCTGTTTTTCTCCCGGTTTACAAGAAATAGTAAGGAATGTAAAAAAGGCCAGGAGAATGAAAATGTTTACTTTCATAATTTATAGCTTAAAGATTTTATATGATGAATTAATGGGTAATAAAATAAATCCACTCAAAATTAAAATAAAAAAGCCGCAATAAATGCGGCTCGTATATGTTATTTAGGATTAACGCTCAGTTTTTCTTTGATTTTCATCTCCAGTTCATCGGCCAATTCAGGATTATCTTTCAGAAGTGATTTAACGGAATCCCGACCCTGGCCTAATTTAGTGTCGCCATAACTAAACCAGGATCCGCTTTTCTTAATGATTTCATTTTCCACACCAAGATCTACCAGTTCTCCCATTTTTGATATTCCCTCTCCATACATAATATCAAATTCTGCTTTTCTGAAAGGCGGAGCCAGTTTGTTCTTAACTATTTTGACTCTTGTCCGGTTACCGTTTATTTCCTCCCCGTCTTTTAACTGGCCTATTCGCCTGATATCCAATCGAACTGAGGCATAAAACTTCAGGGCATTACCCCCGGTGGTTGTTTCCGGATTTCCAAACATTACCCCTATTTTTTCTCTCAACTGGTTAATAAAAATGCAGGTGGTATTTGTTTTATTGATATTGGCGGTTAATTTCCTCAGGGCCTGGGACATCAGTCTTGCCTGCAGCCCCATTTTTGAATCACCCATTTCGCCTTCAATTTCGGCCTTTGGAGTTAAAGCTGCCACAGAGTCAATGACAATAATATCAATTGCGCCAGAACGTATTAAATGATCGGTTATTTCAAGCGCCTGTTCACCGTTATCGGGCTGAGATATCAGCAGGTTTTCAATATCCACACCAAGTTTTTGGGCATAAAAACGATCGAAAGCGTGCTCAGCATCAATAATGGCAGCAATCCCACCGGCTTTTTGGGCTTCTGCAATAGCATGAATTGCCAGGGTAGTTTTTCCGGAAGATTCAGGGCCAAAAATTTCAGTTACCCTGCCTCTTGGTAAACCATTGATACCCAGGGCTACATCCAGTCCAATAGAACCGGTTGAAATGGAGGGTACATTTACTATGGCATTATCACCCATTTTCATTATGGCTCCTTTTCCATAGCCTTTCTCAATTTTATCCAGCGTAAGTTGCAAAGCTTTTAATTTTTCTTTATTCTGAGCTTCTTCCTTCACTGTAGTTTCCTTTGTCATATATTTTTTATTTATAATGGTTTGATATAAACAGATCCTCTCTGCCCTTATATGTAATTATGGCTCAAATATCTGTATGCTATGATCCTTTGTTTTGACCTTTTCAATGATTTTTTCCACCAAACCCTCTTCAGTTATGACGAAAGTTTTTCTTAAAATGCCATCGTACTCTTTCCCGTACATTTGTTTCTTACCCCAGGCATCATATGCTTTCAGAACTTTTTTATCCGTGTCGGCCAGAAGGGGAAACGGAAGGTCAAACTTTTCAATAAATTTTTTGTGAGATGATTCTGAATCTGCACTGACTCCAATAATCGCATAATTTTTAGCAAGAAATTCCTGGTAATTATCTCTGAGGTTACATGCTTCTGCCGTGCAACCCGGTGTATTATCTTTAGGATAAAAATAAAGGACCAGCTTTCTTCCTTTAAACATCGACAAACTTAGTTCATTACCATCCTGATCAACTCCTTTAAAATCAGGTGCTTTATCTCCAATTTTTAACATACTTCACTCCTATTCTTAATTAGATGTAAATGTACAAATAAACCTCAAAAAAACGGTTAGTAACTTCATTCTTTATCAACAAAAACCGATCTTTTTAATTGCTATTTTTAAAGTGGAAAAACAGTCAATTGTCCATAATTGTAACAAGAAGAAAGATATTATGTTTAGAAAAAGAACGATCGCAGTTTTAGTTTTTACGCTGGTAATTATTGTCCTTCCCTTTTCCATGTCGGCCCAACAAAATGATGAGGACGGGAACAGCAATAAGGCAAAAGCCATGAAAAGTTTTGAAGAGGGTGATTATGGAAATGCCTATAATTATTTTAATTCCCTTTTATCCAGGTATCCCAAAGACGGATTATTAAATTACTATACCGGTCTTTCCTTGTTTTACCAGAATAAGCAAATTGAAAAAGCCATTGAACACCTGGAAAATGCAGCGGGAAAGCCAAGGGTTCCGGATGATGTTTTTTATTTTTTGGGGCAGGCATACAGGAAAGTCTATATGTTTCCTGAATCCAAAAAAGCATTCTCCACTTATAATACATTGGCTTCCAGAGCAGAGCAGAAAGAGATGATCCCGGCAAGAGAAGCTGAAATGTCTGGAAATGCAATGAGTTCAACATTAAAGTATAATCCTTTTGAAATTCTGGCTACCTCTCTGTTTTCCTTTGAGGACAGCACCATCATTTCCCAGGTGCGTGGCAAAGGTGGAATTTTGAATAAAAAACCGGAAGAATTGAAAGGCAAGGAGGATTCTTCCGACGGGCTCTCTGATTTTGTTTTTCTTCCCAAGAATATCCAAAAGGGGGACTATGTGTATTTTTCAGCATACGGGAAATCGAAAAAGAAAGGACTGGATTTATACCGGGTTAGAAAAATCACAGCTAAAAAATGGGGAATTCCCGAAGCGATTTCTGAACTGAATACGGAATTCGATGAAATTATGCCCTATTATGATCCTGTCAGCAAGGATTTATATTTTGCCTCAAAAGGATATGAAAGTATGGGCGGATTCGATGTATTTAAATCACATTATGATTCAGAACGTGATTCGTGGAGTGAGCCGGTCAGCCTTGGATTTCCGGTGAATTCACCGATGAATGAGTATCTTGCCATGCCCGGTTATGATCTGGGAACCATCCTTATTATCACTGACAGGCAGGGATTGAATCAAGCATTGACGGTTTATAAATTAAAACTCAGTGAACCCAAACGTTCTCTTTCATCGGTCGACACAGAAGAATTGAAAAGAATAGGAAACCTGGGTGGAATTTCTTCCATACCCGAAATTGTCGACCTTAAAAAGGAAGAGCTGATTACAGAAGCTGATATCAATAATGTATCGGCAGACAAAAAAATAAAAACTCAAACCCCAAAGCTTCCCATTGATCCGAATCGGATTAATATAAAAGAAGCGCTCTATTACCAGCAAAAGTCTGATTCACTTTCCAGACTTGCCCGGGCATCCCGGGTAAAAGTCAGCACATTAAATGACCCCGATGATCGCTGGGCCTACCAGAGTCTGATCATTGAATGGGAAAAGTTATCAAGAGATTATCAGGAGAAAGCTGATATTGCTTACGCAAATCTGGAAGAACAAAAGCAGGAACAACATTCCGCTATACCCGCAGAAATTACAGAAAAGAAAGTAGTAAGAGATATCAGGGTTTATGAATATACTGATCCGGTAGCTAAACAGGAAACCGGCAAAATGACCTCTGCAAATGATCTCAGCCAGGATGCTATCAGGGAAAGCTTTAAAACAGAGAACGAGCCGGGAGAAGTGGTTATGACCAAAGAATTGAATAAGAATCCTATAAATCGATTTGCTGTTTTAAGCAATTCACCCTATAACCCAAATAATCCTTTCCCTACCGATGTTAAGCTTCCGGATGGCGCATTTTACCGTATTCAGATGGGCGTGTTCAGTAAACCGGTAGATTATTCAAACTTTGGCGGCATTTCGCCTATTACAGCTGAAGGTGTGGATGGTAAAAACCTGACCCGTTATTTTGCGGGTAAATTCGGTCAATTTTCAGATGCTCAGCAAGCTCTTGAAAAAGTTAAGCAGGAAGGTTTCCTTGATGCCTTTATTGTGGGATGGTATAATGGAGAGAAAATGGCCCTCAACAGGGTACAGGAATTTGAATTCCGGGACGCCCGATAATCTTCCCGGAATAGCATTAAATACCCCGTTAACATTTATTTTTCAAAGTCCTTATTATCATTGATTATTCAATATATTTTTATAAATTTGAATAGATCAATTTTCATTATGTCAAAAAGTACTCAAAAGCGGTTAAAACAAAAAAATCAGGAAAAGAATCCGGATGATTTGCATCTTTTATTTCTTTATAATGACGATATTCACAGCTTTGATTATGTGATGGGAAGTTTAATGGAAGTGTGTAATCACAGCAATGTTCAGGCAGAGCAGTGTACCACTATTGCCCATTACAAAGGGGTTTGCGATGTAAAAAAGGGAGAATTGAATTTATTGAAAGAAATGCGAATGGGACTTATACAAAAGGGTCTTAAAGTAGATATAAAGTAAAAAAGATGACAGCCATTATTATTCTCATTCTTCTGGGTATTCTGCTATTCCTGATTGAGTTTTTTATTATTCCCGGGGCAACGGTTGCCGGGATTGGAGGCTTGATTCTGATGGGCTCCGGTGTTTATATTGCTTTTGATGATTATGGAAACCAGGTCGGGCTGCTGGTATTGGTTTTTTCCCTGATCGCATCCATACTGATTTTAGTTTTTACACTAAGATCAAAAACCTGGAAAGGCGCCATGTTAAATACCAGTATCGACGGGAAAGTTAATGAAGGCCCTCTCGAGGGTTCAATAAATAAAGGTGATAATGGAATCGCCCTAACCCGGCTGGCACCTATCGGAAAAATCAGGATTAATGATATTACCATGGAAGGAAAATCCTCCGAAGGTTATATAGATGCTCAAACAAAAATTACTGTTGTAAAAATTACAGGCGCTCAGGCCATTGTTAAACCAATTAAATAAACAAATATGGATTATTCATTGATTATCATAATCGTAGCCTCCATCATAGGCTTATGGATTCTTTTTTACTTTATCCCAATCGGACTCTGGTTCCAGGCGCTTGTTTCAGGGGTAAGAATCTCACTTCTTCAGTTAATTTTCATGCGTTGGCGGAAAGTTCCTCCTGGAATCATTGTACGTGCCATGATCGAAGGATTTAAAGCAGGGCTTGAGCTTAACAGAAATGATCTGGAAGCCCACTATCTTGCCGGAGGTCATGTGGAAAGAGTGGTTCATGCGCTTGTGTCTGCGAGTAAAGCTAATATTGACCTGTCATTTAAAATGGCAACTGCCATTGACCTTGCGGGTCGTGATGTATTTGAAGCCGTACAAATGTCGGTAAACCCGAAAGTGATCAACACTCCCCCGGTAACTGCAGTTGCAAAGGACGGGATCCAGCTGATATCCAAGGCAAGGGTTACTGTCAGAGCAAATATCAAACAACTAGTTGGTGGTGCCGGTGAAGAAACAGTTTTGGCAAGAGTGGGAGAAGGAATCGTTTCCTCCATTGGATCCTCAGCAAATCACAAGGCCGTTCTGGAAAATCCGGATTTTATCTCCAGGGTTGTTCTGGAAAAGGGATTGGATGCTGGTACAGCCTTTGAGATCCTTTCCATAGATATTGCTGATATTGATATCGGGAAAAATATCGGTGCTGTTCTTCAAATGGACCAGGCCAATGCAGATAAAAATATTGCACAGGCCAAAGCAGAGGAAAGAAGAGCTATGGCTGTTGCCCTGGAGCAGGAGATGATTGCGAAAGCACAGGAAGCGAGGGCCAAGGTAATTGAGGCAGAAGTTAAGATTCCGATGGCAATTGCCGGTGCCTTCGATAAAGGTAACCTGGGAATTATGGATTATTATAAATTTAAAAATATCCAGGCAGATACAGAAATGAGAGATAGTTTCTCCAAATCGTCGGATAGCGGCAGCACGAATGACCCTACAACTGAATAAAATAAGTCATTTCAGATAATAAAAGGAGGCCATCTCAAAAGCAAATTTGAGATAGCCTCTTTTTTTTTAAATTAACTGAAATAAATTCGTACATATTTTGCCAATATAAAGCGATTTTTTACTTTTGTCCTGCTTTGATAAAAGCTGGGTTGACAAAGTCACGCATAATTTGACATTTTGAAAAAAATTAATAAGCCAAATAAACCAGGAGAGGTGGGAGAGTGGCTTAACCGAGGAGGAGGAACGACGACGAGCTCATGAAGAGCCGAAGGCGATGAATAATCCACCAGGTGGAAATATAAAAAACTGACATACTGAAATAACATTAATAAGCCAAATAAACCAGGAGAGGTGGGAGAGTGGCTTAACCGAGGAGGAG
>CBDUPM010000153.1:0-6619 GCA_965369105.1 uncultured Bacteroidales bacterium
TTTTATCGGTGCTGATTCTTAAATCCGGATAGTTTTCAGGAATAATCAGGGAAGTTTTGATCCCGGTTTTCTGATGTAATAATAATAATTGGTCGGCAGAATTCTTAATCTCCACTAAAAAATCGTTAATAATGATTGATTCAGGAAAGATAGAAATGTCACCTGATTCGATTTTTGAAATATCAATCAGGTCTGTCAGCAAAGTCATGAGTTCTTTGCCTTTATTTTCAATAATTTCCAAATAACTTTTACTCGATTCGGGGTCCAGTTCCTCATTCTTTAACAATGCTGAAAATCCGAGAATTGCGTTCATGGGGGTTCGGATTTCATGTGACATATTTGCAAGAAAGCTCGACTTTAACTGATCGGCTTCTTCAGCCTTGGCCTTTGCATCCTCAAGAATTTGCTCTCTTTTTACCCTTTCTGTAACATCCGTTGCAGTTCCTAAAACTCCAACAATACTTCCGTCCGAATTTTTATAGGGTGAAAAAAAACTTTGAAAATATAAATCTATAATTTCCAGGAGGGCAGCATTTGTTTCACCCCTGAGAGCCTTTTCATAATTCTCTGCTACTTCAGGATATTTGGAAAAAATATCATAAATTGATTTTCCCACTACCTCCCCCGGCGTGAGTCCCACCGGTTTAAGCCCCTTTCCTTCAGCAAGTTGAAAAATACCCTTTGAATCTATAATAAAAACCACAGATTCCGAGTTTTCAATGATGGTTCTGAATTTATATTCACTTTCGACCAATTCATTCTCCATCATGATCCTGTCTGTGATATCACGAATAATATCAATGGAACCGCTAAGTTTATCGTTTTCATCATAGATTGCACGGGAATTGACTTCAATATATTTAATTTGTCCGTCTTTGGATATCATTCTTCCGATAAAGCCTTTGTACTGCCCTTCCTTTCGAAGGATTTCAAAATATTCCTTTGATTTTTGAGTATCCTCCACCAGAAGCATATCCTGAACCTTCATGTTCAATAATTCCTTCCGGCTATAACCGGTAAGTTCAATTGCACTGTTATTGACGTCCAGGTAATTGGCTTCATTATCCAGAACAAATACAGAATCAGAAATCAGATTTAAAATATCATGGTAATCCTGAGGACCCCTAATTAACTCTTTCCCCATTTCAAGCTTAAAAATTTGAGATTTTTAATAAATCTTTTCCTGTGATTTATAAAAATGTAAAAATATCATTTTAAAGCTAATATTGGATATTCTTTTCAAAATGAATGCTTTGATTTTACTATTTTCCTGTTTCATCGATAAAAAAGCAGGCAAATTCTTGAATTTAAGACCCGGTTAACCTAAATTTATTAAGCATTTCAGGTATTTAGAAAGAATTAAAAATTGCTTATGCACAGCTTAAAACTTATTCTTAAATCCTTTCTGTTGTTCACTGGAATTTTATGCTTCAACATAACTACCAAAGGACAACAAAGATTTAAAATTGAAATTTTACCAGGTTTTGCAACAGTGGTTCCATCAAAACTTAAAATCGAACAGGCGGGCTATGAAAATATTTCATTCAAAGCAAAATATAATGTTGAATCCTTTAAATTACCGATCTATTACTCTGTCAGAGCCGGATATGCATTGAATGAATACATTTCTGTGGAGGCAGAATTAAATCATTTAAAACTTTATCTGGCAAATGCACCGGCAGAAATCCAATGGTTTTCCATTTCCCATGGTTATAACCAGCTTTGGTTTAATGTACTCAAAAAGAAAAAGAATTTTGATATAAGGGCAGGTCTGGGAACAGTGATCGCCCATCCGGAAAGTACCATCAGAAATCAAAAACTGGATGAAAATGGCGGATGGGGAGGAAAAGGCTATTATGTATCCGGAATTACCTCTCAGGTGGGGATTCAGAAAAGGATAGCTATCGGAAAATACTTCTTTCTTTCTGGTGAAACAAAGATGAATATTTCCAGGGGGAAAGTTAAAGTAGCCACGGGACATGCCCGGGTTTCCGTTTTTGCCTGGCATGCTCTGCTTGGGATAGGGCTAAATTTGTGAAAACAGAATAAGGGTCAGAATCGCAATTCCGGCCCTTTAGCAGCAAATTATAATGGAATCAGAACTTATCTATTATTCTGTTAAAAACGGGACTTGGCCGCATTACCTCTGAAGCTTTTGAATCAATGGGATTATAATATCCCCCAAGGTCAGCCGGCTGACCCTGGGCGGCTAAGAGCTCTTCATTTATGACAGCCTCATTTTTACTGAGCTCATCCGCCAGCTTCCCAAATCTGGTTTTCATTGAGTCATCCTCATTCTGCGATGCCAGTGCCATGGCCCAGTAAAGGGTCAGATAAAATGTACTTCCCCGGTTGTCAAGTTCGTTAACCTTGCGGCCGGGTAACTTTCCGTTTTCCAGATATTGGGTAATGGCCTGATCCAGAGTTTTCCCAAGAATAGCTGCTTTTTTATCTCCGGACTGCTCCACAATCATTTCGAATGTAGGAACAAGAGCACAATATTCACCAAGGGAATCCCACCTGAGATGTCCCTCTTTGACCAGTTGCTGCACATGTTTTGGGGCTGATCCACCGGCACCGGTTTCGAACAGCCCTCCCCCATTCAGCAATGGAACAATTGATAGCATACGCGCACTGGTTCCCAGCTCAAGTATGGGAAACAGGTCCGTTAAATAATCTCTGAGTACATTTCCTGTAGCCGAAATGGTGTCCTCTCCTCTCCGAACTCTTTTCAGAGTATATCTCATAGCTTCTTCCGGTGATTTGATCAGGATTTCCAATCCGCTGGTATCATGGTCCTTCAGATAGTGGTTTACTTTTTTGATAATCTCATTGTCATGTGCACGCTTTTCATCGAGCCAGAAAACAACCGGATTAGCACTTGCCCCGGACCTGTTTACTGCCAGCCTGACCCAGTCGCGGATTGCAACATCTTTCACCTGGCACATTCGGAAAATATCACCGGCTTTAACCTTTTGTTCCAGTAATACGGTGCCTTTTTCATCCACCACACGGATAGTTCCTGAATCCCGGGCTTCGAATGTTTTATCGTGAGAACCATATTCTTCGGCTTTTTTTGCCATTAGTCCGACATTGGATACGTTTCCCATAGTAGCCGGATCGAATTGCCCGTTCATTTTGGCATCTTCCAATATTTCACTATACATGGTAGCATAGCAACGGTCCGGTATCATGGCAATACAATCCTGCAGCTGATCGTCATTGTTCCACATTTTGCCACCGTCGCGGATGATGTTAGGCAGAGAGGCATCAATAATGACGTTATTGGGTACATGAAGATTGGTAATACCTTTTCGTGAATCGACCATAGCCAGGGCAGGTTGAGTATTATAAACCGCCTGAATGTCTGCTTCGATCTCTGATTTTTTATCCTCCGGAAGTTTATTCAGCTTCTCAATGACATCAGAGAGACCGTTATTGACATTTGCACCAATTTCCTTCAGTGTGGCAGAATGTTTTTCAAGTGCATCCTTAAAATAAACAGAAACAGAATGACCGAACATAATGGGGTCTGAAACTTTCATCATGGTAGCTTTCAGATGAAGGGAAAGCAGGACCTTATCTTTTTTAGCTTCTTCTATCTGTTCGGCATAAAATGCACATAATGCATCCACATCCATATGCGATGTATCAATAACTTCGCCTGAAAGTAATGAGATATTTTCTTTAAGAGTGGTCCGTTTACCGGCTTTGTCATGGAATTCGATTTTCACTTCGGCATTACGATCCATTGTCATTGAGGTCTCATGCTCATAAAAGTCTTTTCCCTTCATATGGGCAACGCGTGCTTTGGACCCTGATTCAGGCCAGGGTTTCATCATTCTGTGAGGATGCTTTTGGGCAAACTTCTTCACTGAAGACGCCGGCCGCCTGTCAGAATTCCCTTCGCGGAGAACAGGATTAACAGCAGAACCCAGAACAACAGCGTATCGTTTTTGAATCGCTTTTTCTTCCTCCGTTTTGGGTTCTTCGGGATAGTCCGGAATATTATATCCCTGATCCTTCAGTTCTTTTATGGCATCCTGGAGCTGTGGTAAAGAAGCACTGATGTTGGGTAATTTTACGATAATGGTGTCAGGGTTCTGTGTCATTTCACCCAGCTTGGACAAGTAGTCCGGAATTTTCTGATCCTCGTTCAGATAGTCGGGAAAGTTTGCAAGAATTCTTCCTGCCAGGGAAATATCTGCCAGATCAATTTTTATATCTGTATCTTTCGTGAAAGCCTTCAAAACTGGAAGGAATGCCAGTGTGGCCAGAGCCGGAGCCTCGTCCGTTTTAGTCCAGGTAATTTTTGCCATTGTATATTATCTTTTATTAGGCGATTTTTAAAACAGCCCAAATTTAATCAATGTCGAAGGACTTTCCATAATTTGCGGGATAAAACTTTTGTGGGCATCCGTCTGAAGCCGGAATACCAAGGGTGGAGTTAACCCCCGGGCCAGATATAAAATACAGGATGTTGAAATTGTTTTGCTTTTATTGAGCCTGATCTGCATAGTTTCATCCGTTACAAGCCTGGCTTTAGGGCTTTATTATAAATTAAGGCTTAGCCGGGGAAATTTAATCTATACACATGAATTAGGTGTAAATTATTTTCCTCGCTATTAATATTTTAATCGCAAATGAAAAATGGGCGAACTTTTCAAACTAAGCTTAAGGTGCGGGAATGGGTATAGCTTTTTTTTGAATTACAAAAAAGTATGATGGTACCTTTTTTACTGTTGGAAGTGGATGGTCAATTTGACCAATTTTTCCAGATACCATCATAGGATATTAAAAATGACAATTTATATCCATGAATAGCCATAAAAGTTATAAAATCTTGCAATTACATAGAAACCCCACATTATTAAAAGGATAGCAAGTTTAAAAGGATGAAAAGCGCCAAAATGTATTTTCTATAAGAACTATTCAGGAAAATATTAAATACTCATTTACCAGGAAATAAATAAATGGTATTTTTTAACCGGTTTGGAATATTATTGATCAATCAATAGTCCTGTTTTTATATTTTCAGATATTTATATTAGCCAGCATAGAATCAAACTGATTTAAATCCATACTTAGCAAAAGAGCCTGCAAAGTATAAAGGTAAAAATATGATATTTTCAGCATTTAACTTACCCCTGGTTCCAGCGTGAAATACAACAGCAAGGTTTGAATTATAATTATTCCTGTAAAGGTGTAAGCTTCTTAATTTTCCTGACGGTCCATCTTTAACTTCGACTGGGATCAGTGTTCCTTCTTGCTGTATCAGATAATCAATCTCAGCATTGCTGTTTTTCGCATCCCTTGCCCAATAGTAAAGCTGCTTACTGTTTGCGGTTACAAACTCTTGTCCTACAAATTGCTCTGCAAGCTGGCCACGGTATATTGCCAATAAATTTTTGTGTCTCAAGGCTTCATTGTAATCAATTTTCATTGCACGATTCATTAAACCGATATCCAGAAATATGTTTTTAAATTTTTTATCTGATGCATATAGCTCCAAAGGTATTCCAGGAGTGCTTACCGATTTAACTTTCTTAGCTATTCGAGCCATTACAAGACTTTCATATGCCTTTTTAATCGTAGGGATAGAATAATCTTTAGCAAGTTGGGTATACTTTATTTGTTTCCCCACGCTTCCGGCAATTCCTAGAAAAACTGTTTTTAAGCAATTGGCATCTGTTTTAGGTTTATATTTTCCAAAATCCATTTGATAAGTTTCACAAATCTCATCCTGAATGTCGGCTGATTGCTTTATTGATTTACTTCGAACATACTCTTTTATACATTCCGGCATTCCTCCAACCAGCCAATAAATGCGAAGCTGCTCCAGCAAAAATTCATGAGTCGATTTCGAGATATCAGTAATTGGGTTGCTGCAAATTTCAGCAGCCTTATCATAACCTAATGCCAACAAGAATTCCGAAAAATTCATCGGATGAATTTCCAGGGTTTGTATCCTGCCAACGGGAAAAGAGATTTCACTTAAAGTAAATTCTAAAAGTGAGCCGGCAGCAAGGACATGCAATGAAGGCATCTTTTCATAAAAGTAGCGAAGAGCAATAATTGCCCGTGGACAAATTTGGATTTCATCGAGAAACAAGAGGGTTTTCCCGGGTTTAATATCAATTCCACTCCTCAATTCAAGTTCTGCACATATTTTTTGTGGGTTTAAATCTCCTTCAAAAATTGATATCAAATCCTTGTTTTCTTCAAAATCAACTTTCAGGTAATTCTCAAATTTTAATTTTGCCAGGGTCTCTACTAACCAGGTTTTACCAACTTGTCTTGCTCCTCTTAGCAACAATGGTTTTCTTCTTTCTCTATTAATCCATTCAATTAAGGATGAAAAAATATATCTATCCATATATATTTAGTTTTACAATTCAAATATACATAATATTATTTAGTTATCCAATCCATATTTATGCTAATAAATTTAGTTATCCAACCCAAATCTATTTTTACATTATTTATTCCATGGAAGATTTAAAGGACGCAAAATCCTAAAAAAAGTAACTGCAAACAGTAAGACACACAACCTGAGAAAAAAATCTTGTATTTACATTTTCTCCAAGAAGAATTAGTTCACCCCAGGATCCATCTTCCT
>CBDUPM010000154.1:0-6591 GCA_965369105.1 uncultured Bacteroidales bacterium
CCAGCAACCTCCCATTTATCTCAATCGGATCAAGGATACTGGGTATGGAAATGCTGGCCCTGACTGCCTTTGGAAGATAACCTTCTTTAAAAACTATCTCTTCCCCGGTTTCAATGTCTGTCGCTATGCAAACAAAAGGTATCTGGAAATCATGAAAATTACGGGTATCATGAACCGGAGCAAAAAGCGTATTAAACCGGTTTTCAATGTTTTGACCATTAATAACGCCTGATGGAATCTTTATTCCATCCTCTTTTATGGGAATGGATACAAAAAACCGGTCGGCATCTCCTTTTTCTTCCAGTGCCAGGTCTCTTCTTGAAATTTCATCCCCCAATAAACGGGACCATTCCGTGTTTCTGGCAATTGACTCAAGTGAATCAACATTATAACCAATTGCATAAAGCGCCCCTACAATACTTCCCATACTGGTTCCACCAATATAATCGGGACGTATGCCCATTTCCTCCAGAACTTTAATGACCCCCACATGAGCAAGACCCTTTGCACTTCCTCCGCTTAAAACCAATCCGATTTTTGGTCTTTTCTCGTTAACCGGTACATTTTCCTGGGAAAAAGAAGGATAACTGAAGACTAAAAATGATATTAATAGAATTACTTTATTCATTAGAATTGGAAAAAATAAGCTGGTTTGTGATCATTCAATTTACGCAAAAATTATGCCTTTGCATGGGTTTTTTATCTATTTTTTTTCCGGAATGGTCTTTTAGGGGTATATCAAAAAAAACAGTCAGGTGTTTTTATATTGTTAAAAGCCATGCTCCGGCAATCATAATAAAAACGGCTATTATCCTCTCCTTTATTTTTTCTCCAAAAATGAAATATGCCAGTATCACTGTTATAATCATACTGAGCATGGATGCAGGTTCAGCTATACTCACATCTATTTTTGTAAAAGCAAATACAAGGAACAGGTAGGAATAGGCATTTATAGATCCGGAAATAATGGAAGGGATGGGTTTTTCTTTAAACAGACTCAGGGTAGGTTTCCACCTTTTTCTAATCAGGATATACCCAAGCAGAAATAATGATATTCCTGAATACAGGGAAAATGAATAAAAAACAGGGGACACATTTTGAACAGCATAACCATCAATCGTTCTTCCAAAAGCCATTAGAAGGGAGCATAAAATCATTAATTGAGAAGATTTATCTCCAAAGAGCAGTTTAAAGGATTTTATCGGATTTTTCTGCCGGTTAAGGTAGGAAGTCCCGTAAAACAACAGAACTATTCCGGAAACCTTCATCCAGCTTATGTTTTCTCCAAGGAATATGAAGGTAAGGATTAATAGAAAAAAAACATTAAAATTATAAAGCGGCGCAACCTGTGAAGCTTCTCCTAAACTAAGCGATCTGACATACAAAACAAAGGCAACGCTGTAAATGGCCGAAGCCAGGAAAATCCATTTTAAATAGGTCCAGTCTGCAGGGGTTTCAACAAAGAATAAAATGGGGGCAAGAAATAATGTGGCGATGGAAAAAAAAAGGAATGTAGCCCCCACGCTATCTGATTGGTTGCCCAGCTGTTTGACCACTATTCTTTCATACCCCAGCATTAAAATTCTGCCAATAAGTGCAAGGTAAGCCCAGATCATTGTAAATTTGTATATTTTTGTATAGCCTAAGCAAATATAAAAGCGAATCCTTATAATCAAATAAGAATTGAATAAAAATGACATTAAATCTTGAATCTAAAGATCTTGAAAAATTTATTATAATAGGAGACAGGATACTGGTCAAGCCCAAAGACGAGACGAATCGAACCAAATCAGGTCTTTATTTACCTCCCGGGGTAAGCGAGAATGAAAATCTACATAGTGGCTATGTCGTAAAAGTCGGTCCCGGTTATCCTATCCCGGCAATTCAGGATGAAGATCAGCCCTGGAAATCAGGAGAGGATGTGAAATATGTTCCCCTTCAGCCAAAAGAAGGAGACCTGGCCGTATATCTTCAGAAAAGTGGTTGGAAAATCCAATTTAATAATGAGAAATATATTATTTTGCCACAATCAGCTGTTTTACTTTTGATCAGAGATGACGGACTTTTTAGCTGATTATTAATTCTATGACAAAGGAAACCCTTGTAGGTGTCCCCTGTTTTTATCTGCATTTTTTCAATCCCAATACAGCATTTTCTGGCTATTGGAAACTTTCCTGTTGAACATGCTGATAATTTACACTTCAGTATATCGGAAACAATCGGTCAAATGATCATTAACTATTCCCGAAGCCTGCATATGGGCATAAATAATGGTTGGCCCCATAAATTTAAAGCCCCTCTTTTTCATGTCCCTGGAAATAGCTTCTGATTCAGGAGTAGAGGCCGGAATGTCTGACAAATTCCGGAAGGAATTCTTTCTGTATCCATTTTTAACAAAGCTTCGGAAGTATGCATCAAACGAACCAAATTCCTTTTGTATATCCAGGAAAAGTTTCGCGTTGCTAACGGATGATTCAATTTTTTTCCGGTTTCTGATAATTCCTTTGTCTCCAATTAATTCTTCAATTTTTTTATGATCAAATGCAGCAACTTTTAGGGGATTAAAATTTGCATAGGCTTTGCGGTAGTTTTCCCTTCTTTTTAAAATGGTTAACCAGCTAAGTCCCGCCTGTGCACTTTCAAGAACCAAAAACTCAAAATGTTTATTATCATCTTTTACTTTTACACCCCATTCCTCATCATGGTATTTGATATATATATCGTTTTCACCACACCAGGAGCATCTTTTTTTTATTGAAGTCATTTTTTGATGTTTTGGATTGAAACCTCGTTGTTGTTTATATTTCCGGCAAAATGATCTTTGATATTCTGAAGAGTGGTTTGTGCAATTTGTTCGAGTGCTTCATGTGTGAGAAATCCCTGATGTGCTGTTATTAAAACATTTGGAAAACTCATTAACCTGGAAATTTCCTCATCATCAATTATTTTTTCTGAAAGATCTTTGAAAAATAACTTTTCTTCTTCTGCATATACATCAATTCCCAGGTAACCCAGGTGACGGTTTTTCAATGACTCAATTACATCCAGGGTATTAATTAATTTACCTCTTGATGTATTTATGAGCATCACTCCTTTTTTCATTTTAGCAAGACTGTTCCTGTTTATAATCTCATTTGTTTCCGGTGTTAGCGGACAGTGCAGGGAAATTATATCTGAGGTTTTAAATAAGGTTTCCAGATCTGTATATTGCACTCCCAATGATTCTACATCAGGATTTGATTTCACATCATAGGCATGGACTTTACAACCAAAACCCAGCATAATCTTTGCGAATTCAAGTCCGATATTCCCGGTACCGATTATCCCCGTAGTCTTTCCATACAAATCAAAACCAGCCAGTCTTTCAAGGCTGAAATTATTATCCCGGACCCGGTGATAGGCCTTATGAATTTTGCGATTCAGGCTGAGGATCAGTGCTGTGGCATGCTCTGCCACGGCATGAGGTGAATATGCCGGTACCCTGACAACCTTTATATTGAATTCATGAGCTGCTTCCAAATCTACATTATTGAAGCCGGCACATCTCAAGGCTATGATTTGCACCTTTAAGTTTTTTAATTCAAGAATTGTGGAACGCGTAATACGGTCGTTAACAAATGCACAAACAGCATCGAAACCTGCAGCCAGTTTTACGGTTTCTGTCTTTAATGAGGTCTCAAAAAAGCTTAACTCATACTGGAATTTGGAATTCATTCTGGTAAAATAATCCTTGTCATAGGATTTTGTGCTGAACAGAGCTATTTTCATGGATAGTTTTATTGTCTGATTTTAAGATCTCAGGAAGAAAGATATTGTTTTCCTTTTTCACATCCGGGTAATTATCTGTATTTAACACAAATTTTACAGGATGTATATTTCGGGGTATTTTCACAAAATAGGATTTCTCTCCATTACTCCACACCCTTGCATCAATTTTTATTTTTGTTGTACCCTTATCAGTGGTAATCATTTCCAGAATGGTGGGAAAAGGCATCCCTCCATAATTTTTAATTTCAATCATTTGGGATTCGTTCTCATAATGTATTCCCGTGATACCCATATCAGGATAACCAAAATCCAAAAACCAGGACTGGAAAAACCAGTTCAGATTTTCACCGCTAATTTCATTAAAAGTAAAAAACAGGTCATAGGGGGTAGGATGTTTATATTCCCATCTTGAAATAAACTCGGTCAGACATTTTTGAAACATTTTCTTTCCAAGGATATCCTGCAAAGTCCAGAATGCCAGGGTAGGCCTCACATATTCATGTTGCTGATATACCTGGTCGGTTAAATAAACCGAATTTACCAGGGATGGAATATCCTGTTGAGTTCCGGCAATTAAGGGGTACCATTCCAGATAGGTGTCTCTGAAATTGTATTCATTTATTTTCTGGGTATGAACTTCTACTCCCAGCATAGTAACCAGTCCTTCATCCAGCCAGCCATGCCGGCGTTGATTGATCCCGACCAGAAACGGGAAATAGGAATGGACCACTTCATGTGTGGAAAGAAAATAGGTACCTCCATGACTATCCATTTCGGTGTCATTCACTATCATTGGAAACTCCATGCCATCCAGACCATTAAATACCGTCATACTGGAATAGGGAAATGGATATCCAATGATGCTATCGGCCATGGTTTCAATCATCCAGTTGAAATATCCGGGCAATACACCGTAGTTTTTTGATGTTGGTAACCAGGCAGTGTGAAGGTGGATATTGAAATCCTCTTTGGTTAGTAGAGAGGAGGATGACCACAAATGATGAT
Source organism: uncultured Bacteroidales bacterium (assembly GCA_965369105.1). GTDB lineage: Bacteria > Bacteroidota > Bacteroidia > Bacteroidales > JAGLSB01. The sequence continues at coordinate 4,774 of CBDUPM010000154.1, forward strand.
CGCTGGAACCAAATGCAAAATCACTGACGTCCTCCGCCTTAAAATGCCAGGTATTCCAGTTTTTTTTCGTAAGGGCAACAGATTCTTTTATATCTTTTTCGGTTATAATTTCAACAGGTTCAGCGGACTTTTTTGATTTTAAATACCTTTTGTAAATTTCATCTGATAATACTTTTTCAGGATTCAGCAGATTACCGGTGGCCCATACTACAAAATTTTCAGGTACCGTAATTTTTACATCGAAATTCCCAAATTCATTATACATTTCATTCAGGTTATTGTAATCAAATATATCCCAGCCGTTTATGTCATCAAAAACCGCAACCTGGGGATAAAAATAGGCCATAAAAAGGGAGGTGGAATCAATCATTCCAAACCTCTCGTGCGTTTTTTTTGGGATTTTACTTTGCCATTCAATTTCAATTACTGATTGATCATTTTCAGGAGTCATGCAGGGTAAAACAATATTTGTTGTAGTTCGGGAATAATAGCTTTTAGGATCCTGTGGATCAATATTTTTAGAATTTACGATGAGTCTCCTGATATCCAAACCTATCCCAACATCCTCAGGTTCTATTTCACGTCCCCGGATTGCTCCCTTGCGAAAAACATCCATATAGGTTTTTAATACTATATATCTCAGATCTCTTCCACTTTGATTATGAAAAATGATATTTTCTTTTCCATAAATATAACCGGAATCAGGAAATACCTTCAGTTCTATTTCATAATCTACCCGGTTCTGAAAATAATTATCACCCGGAGTTCCGTCAAACGAGCGGCTTCCTTTCTCATATGCAGCCTGGATATCCCTTGGAATAAATAAATCTTCATTATCCTGCGACCAGGAATTAAGACTATGGAATAAAAACAATGCAGGGAGAATCCCTATCATTTTTACTCTTGGTAAAATACTTAGCATATTCTTAAAATATAATTCTGATAACCGGTACTTCCACCTGTTATCCAAACTAAAAGTATTGATTTTTAAGTAATTTATATAAAAAAACTAAAAAATGAATATTTTTTAAATAGTTTTCGTATTCTTGAAAATTAATTTCAGAAAGCTATTTATGAATAACCACATATTTGATGTAACCGGGCTGGGTTCTCTTGCGGTAGATTTAATAGGAAGTATTGATGCATGGCCGGAATTGGGCACTAAAAATCCATTTTCAGCTTTTGATATATACGATGGAGGATTAACAGGTACAGCATTGACCGCAGTATCGAGGTTAGGGGGAAAAGCTTCTTACATTGGGAAACTGGGTAAATCGGACATGGCTGTAAGGGCCTACCGGTCTCTTGAGCAAGAGGGGATTGACCTGTCAAATACCATAAGGGATGATATTACAGAACCCATAATTTCCTTTGTCCTTTCAAGTCGAATAAATGATCATCGTAATATTTTTTTCAAAAAAAATAATCTTAATTTTCCATTTCAAAATGAGATACCCGATAAATACTGGTATAAAAAAACAAAACTTCTTTTCACTGACCATGTAGCCGGGGAGGCAGGATTGGAAGCGGTAAAAACAGCCAATCGTAATCAGCTTCCGGTAGTGGTAGATATTGAGCGAATCCAGGAAAATACAGAAGATTTATTAAAATTTTCAAATCACATAATCGTTTCTGAGGAATTTGCCCGATTATTTTCAGGGACAGAAAAGTCAGACAACCAGTTTAAGGCTCTAAGGAAAAATAATTTCCAATCCTTAATTATTACCCGGGGTAAAAATGGCTGTATGGTTTCACATAATAAAGAAATATTGAACATCCCGGGCATTAAAGTTCAGGTGGCAGACACAACCGGATGCG
>CBDUPM010000155.1:0-6570 GCA_965369105.1 uncultured Bacteroidales bacterium
CTGGAATCACGCAAAGTCATTTCGGTGAATTCATGAATTTAAGCTGTAATTATTTATTGTAATATTTTCTGATTATATCAATCACATAACTCTGATCATCATCCGATAAAGTTGGAAACATGGGAAGGCTGATGCAGCTTTCATAATAGTTTTCCGCAAATGGGAAATCACCTTTTTTCCAACCAAGGTTCCGGTAGTAGGGCTGTAAATGAACCGGAATATAGTGTACCTGGGAATAAATACCTTTTGATTTTAAATGATCAAAAAGCTTTTTCCTGTCAGGGACTTCAATCACATAGAGATGGTAAGCATGATGGATATTTTCACTGATTACCGGAAGAGTGATTTCATGTATATCATTAAATGCCTCATCATAAATACGTGCAATTTCATTCCTGCGTTTTATACCCTGGTCAGCCCTTTTTAACTGACTGATACCCAGTGCAGACTGGAAATCGGTAAGCCGGTAATTCTGGCTTAATTCCTGCATTTCATAATACCAGTCACCGTGATTTTCATTCAGAAGTCCGGGATCTTTGGTGATTACATGACTTCGTAATTGAAGTAGTTTTTTATAAAAGGATTCATTATTGGTCGTAATCATACCCCCCTCACCGGTTGCAATGTGTTTCACAGGATGAAAGGAAAATATAGCCAGATCTGCATAATGTCCGTTTCCACAGTTCTGTTTTTTCTTTTGTGAATCAAGAAAGGAACCTCCAGGGGCATGGCAGGCATCTTCAATAATGCTGAACTGATATTTGTTCGCGAGTGATTTTAGCTCTTCCATATTTACCGGATATCCGGCAAAATCAACAGGAATAACAGCTTTATACTCTCCCGGCCCAGATTTTTTTAATAGACTTTCAAGCCGGTTTAAATCCAGTAAATAGGTTTTAGGGTCGATATCAGAAAAGAAAACTTCTCCTTCGTTAAACCGGGCGCAATTGGCGCTTGCAACGAATGTTATGGGTGATGTAATGTATTTCTCTCCCTTTTCAGGACCCAGGACCTTCACACACAAATCAAGAGCCGATGTGCCATTGTTAACAGCAACTGCATACCTGGAACCGATATATTCAGCAAAAGCTTTTTCAAATTCATTGACAAGAGGCCCTTGTGTAATAAAGTCAGATATTAATGCTTTGCTAACTGCATCAATATCCTCTTGGGTAATATTTTGCCTGCCATAAGGGATAATTTTCATTATTCAAATGGTTTAAAGTCAGGATCGACATGTGTTTTGATCAATTCCCGCATTTCCTCTATGCTTACCCAATCCTTATTTGTACCCGAATTGTAGCTGAATCCGGGTTCCACCATTTTTGATCCTTGATAGAAATCTAAAAACTTGTGGTTTTTTCCTGCCATGGGCAAAATTGCATAATATTTACCAATATCAATGGTATTATAAGAGTCACTTTCTGTAATCATTTCCTCGTGAAGTTTTTCCCCGGGCCGGATACCGATATCCTGCAGCTCAGCCCCTGGGGCTATAGCTTTGGCAACAGTTTCAATCGTATAAGAAGGTATTTTCGGTACCAGGATTTCTCCTCCCAGGGCATTTTCCACAGTCCATAAGACCATTTCTACTCCTTCTTGTAAGGAAATATTAAAGCGGGTCATATCCTTATGGGTAATGGGTAGAATACCCTCACTGGCTTTGTTCATAAAAAAGGGAATTACTGAGCCCCTGGTCCCCATGACATTTCCATACCTTACAACTGAAAACCTCAGGTCTCTTTTACCCTTAATATTGTTTGCCGAAATAAATAATTTATCAGAAACCAGCTTGGTGGCTCCATAGAGATTTATCGGGGCAGCTGCCTTATCAGTGGATAGAGCCACAACCACATTTATATTATTTTTCAGGGAGGCATTCACAACATTCTGAGCTCCCCCTATATTGGTTTTAATAAACTCATCCGGATTATACTCGGCAGTAGGAACCTGTTTTAAGGCAGCGGCGTGAATTACCACTTCAATACCTTCCAGAGCCCTTGAGAGCCTGGCTTCATCTCTTACATCACCAATAAAAAAGCGGATATTCGGATACTTTTCCCTTGGAAATTCAAGAGCCATTTCATATTGCTTCAATTCATCGCGGGAAAAGATTACCAATCTTTCAACATCGGGATATCGACTGAGTATCACTTCGGTAAATTTTTTCCCAAAACTCCCTGTTCCACCCGTTATCAGAATGGATTTTTTATTTAGCATATCGGATTCCTGTTAAATTTAAATATAATGATCAAAGATAATTATAATTCTTCAGAATCGGTGAAGGAGTTACCCGTGGATGAATAAAGGGCAGCCCCGGGAAAATCTTGAACTTTCTTTTTATATTTGTCGTGGAATCCCTAAAAATCTATGACCATGAATACCTCTTCCAATAAATTTTTTCCTCACCTTATCGCGGTGCTAATCTTTATACTGATCCCAAGTTTTTATTTTCCGGATACCTTCCAGGGAAAAAAAATCAATCAGTCTGATATTTCCGGATACAAAGGGATGGCAAAAGAGATTCAGGATTTTAGGGAAGAAACCGGAGAGGAAGCCTTATGGACCAATTCCATGTTTGGGGGAATGCCGGCTTATCTTATCGACATGAAAACCCCTTTTAATGTATTTGGAAAAATTAACCAAATTTTTACTTTTCAAAAGGGAAGACCCATCATACATGTGGTTTTGTATATGTTTGGTTTCTATATCCTTTTATTACTTTTTGGAATTAATCCATGGCTGGGAATAATAGGGGGGATTGCCTATGGATTTTCATCCTATTTTTTCATCATCCTGGAACCCGGGCATCTTACCAAAGCAATGGCAATTGGTTATATGCCGATGATCATCGGGAGTGTCTATTATACCTTTAAAAAAGATATTCTTACCGGGGCTATATTAACCAGTATTTTCATCGGACTTCAGGTGGTGGTAAACCATCTGCAGATTACCTATTACACCCTCCTTTTTCTGTTAATATTTGGAATTTTTGAATTGATAGAAGTATCAAAGAACAAAACTTACCTTAATTTCTTAAAAGCCCTGGGTGCTTTAATATTGGCCGTAATTTTATCGGTGAGTGTTAATATTGTAAATCTTTGGTCGGTAAGTGAATATTCAGAGTACTCCCTGCGTGGACCTTCAGAGTTAACCAATAACTCAGAGGATAAAACCTCAGGTCTTGATAAATCCTATGCTACAGGTTGGTCTTATGGAGTAGACGAAACCTTGAATTTGCTTATACCCAATTTTAAGGGTGGGTCATCGGGTGTGTTAATGGCGGACAGAGACTCTGAAACTTTTAAATTTCTATCACGAAGTTCAAATCCGCAGCAGGCAGTCCAGATAATAAATCAAAATCCCTATTTCTTCACTCAATACTGGGGAAGCCAGCCTGGGACTTCCGGACCAGTTTACTTAGGAGCTACCATTGTTTTTCTTTTTGTTTTTGGGATGTTTTTTCTAAAGGGAAGATTAAGGTGGATGCTGTTTTCAGTAGTCATGCTGTCGGTACTGCTTAGCTGGGGAAAGAATTTTATGTTTTTAACAGATTTCTTTCTGGATTATTTTCCCGGTTATAATAAATTCCGAACCGTATCAATGATATTGGTTTTGGCGGAATTAGCCTTTCCCCTATTGGCAATTTTAGCCATAAATAAGCTCTTATTTGAAGAATATAGCAAGAAAGAGTTTATGAATTCTCTGAAATTCTCTGCCGCAATCGTGGGAGGGATAGCCCTTATTTTTGCTTTATTTCCAACTCTTTCAAATCTGAGTTCACCCAGGGATGCAATCCTGACTGAGCAGGGAGCATCAGACCTGGTTCATGCAATTGAAAAAGACCGGGCTAAACTTTTAAGTGCAGATGCCTTCCGTTCACTGGTATTCGTTTTACTGACAGGTGCATTGATTTATTTCTATAGTCTGAAAAAGTTTAATGTGAAATACTTTTATATTGCACTTGGACTGGTTTTGCTTGTTGATTTATGGCCGGTTAATAAAAGGTATCTCAACAGTGATGATTTTGTCAGGAAAGCAGTCGTCAAGACTCCCTTCCAGCCTAATGCCGCTGACATGGAAATATTAAAGGATAAAGATCTTTATTACCGGGTTTATGATATAACAGCCGGCGATCCTTTTTCCAGTTCAAGGGCATCCTATTTTCATAAATCTCTGGGTGGTTATCACGGGGCCAAAATGCGCAGATACCAGGAAGTTTTTGACAGATATATGAAAGGAGAGTTAAACGATGGGATATTAAATATGCTCAACACAAAATACCTTATTCAGAGGGATAATAATACAGGACAAGCTGTTGTAGTAAAAAGATCCGGAAATCTGGGAAATGCATGGTTTGTTTCAAATATTATGTTTGCTGAAAATGCAGATGAAGAAATAAAACTGCTTGGGGAAATTGATCCGGCTACTTCCGTTACCATAGATAAACGCTATGAAGAATATCTTGATGAGACAATTTTAACGCCCGATTCAACTGCTGAGATAAAGCTGGTGGAATATGCACCAAATAAACTCAAATATGAATACAGGGCAGAGAGTCCGCAAGTTGTGATTTTCTCAGATATTTATTATCCAAAAGGCTGGACCGCCACAATAGATGGAGAAGAAGCATCTTATTTCAGGGCAAATTATATTTTGCGGGGAATGCAGGTGCCGGAAGGAGAAAGAACCATCAGCTTTGAATTTAAGCCAAAATCATATTTTACCGGATCTAAAATATCCATAGTAGCATCCATATTATTAATTCTGCTGGTAATAGGTGGAATTGTAAGAGAATTAAGATTGCAGAAAGGGAAACAGGAATAATTTATCCGGACTTTTTGCGGATAAAAATGCCGTCCACCTCCAGGACGTTCCCTGTCTTATTATTTATTGCGACGGGATTAAGGTTTACGCATGTAAATCCTTTTTTGTAAAAGAAATCGATAATATCATCTAACTTCCAGTTAACCGAATCATAGATGGATTCCAGTGGGATCTCAATTTTAACACCATCTATTTTTGTGAGAATATTTTTAGCCCCTTCCAAAACCTCTTTTTCAAATCCCTGTGTATCAATTTTCAGAAATACTTTTTCATAAGGAAGAATGTAATCATCTTTAAAATATTCTAAATTATAGATTTTCACATTCTCTGTATGAGTTTGCCTGGAACTCGAATTGTATTTTACATATTCATCCCGTATAGGCTTTAAGGAGCTAAATACTGTATCTTCAGAAACATTGATAGAGGTCTCTCCATTTTTATTTCCGATGGCACATTTCTCTGCCACTTCCCAGTTTTTATATTTTTTCGACCTTCTTAACAATACCTGGTATGCTTTTTCAATGGGTTCAAATGATATTATTTTATTCTTATAGCCAAAATCAATTAAGGACTCTGCAAATTGTCCGGTATTTGCTCCAATATCCAGAACGCAGTCAAAATTATTTATCTGCAATATCTTTGCGGTCCGGTATTCATCCGACGAAGAGGGAGAGAGTCTTTTTAACCTGATATGGATTCCACTGAGTAATCCGGTTTTTCGTTTTATTCTTTCAACTGCTTTGGAAGTTAATATCTTGTAAACAATTTTCATTTTTGTATTGAATATGCTATTATTTTTTGGAAGGAAGGTTTATCCCAAGTTTTTTCATGCTATTGTTAATGACATCATTTACATCAGATGAAATTCCAAAGAAGTATACCGGTAAAGCAAAGACCAAAGTTAAGATAAATGATCTGTAAAGGATGTCAAGAATATAATTATTTAATTCAGGAAGAACGGAGCCAACAAAGTATGCAATTCCTGCTATTATTAATAAGTAAATAAACTGGATTTTATAGGGTTGTAATTTAAAACGGTGCTTTAAAAATAAGAAACGCATTCCGGTATAGGACAATTTTGAAAATGTTGTGGCAATTGCAGCTCCGGTCAGTCCATATATTGGTATGAAAATAAAGTTCAGAACCACTATTAGTATTAAGTAAATTATAATTAAAACAGTATTATATCTGTAGTAACTGGATGTACTGATGATTACACCGCTTGCCCCGGCAGACATTTCAAAAAAATTAGCCAGACCGATAAAAAGTATTACGTATTTCCCTGCTTCGAATTCTGCCGGAAGAATCTGAAGGATATTTTGAATGTTCACCCAAAGCCCAAGGAAAATAAAAGACCCTATAATCGCCTGGTTTATACAGCTTTTTGAATATATCAGATTAATATTCTTTAGATCAGAGGATTTCCATGAATCCGCAATTACCGTGGTAGATATTTTTATTAAGGGCCGGGATGGGATTAAGACCAGGGTCCCGAAGAAAAACATTATGGTGTAAATACCAGTTGAGGAAATACCCAGGAATTTATTAACCATAAGACTATCAATGTGTATGATAGCAATGGTTGTATTGGCACAACCACAGCTACCATTGCGCCGTTTGATAGCTTGGACAACGCAACAGTTACGGTTGACGACGTTGCTACTTGTGTCACTGGCGAGAATATTACCATTACCGCAGTGGGATCCATTACAAATTCAAATACACATCCGGCCAATTACGAAT
>CBDUPM010000156.1:0-6566 GCA_965369105.1 uncultured Bacteroidales bacterium
GGAGGCATAGAGGGCACGGAGATGCACGGAGAAAAAATAATAACGCTCAACTGCCCAAAGAGTTCCTTTGCGTTCCTTCGCGAGAAAAAAACTTCCTTAATTGGAATTCTATTCTCACAGGATTTGCAGGGGAAGAATACCACGGAGGCACAGAGAGAACTGAGATTCACAGTAGATAAGAAGATTATTTGATCATAGCCTGGAAAGAATATGTCGACGGTCGACGGTCGACAGACAACAGTGGACTGTCGATCGTGGACTCTGGACAAAAATTTACAAAAACCCTAAGTAAAATTCAAGACCTATATACCTGTTTACCAATTATATAAAATTTTTATTCAAAATTTTTTCATTTTTTTTCGATTTCGGATAGGGGTAAAATCAATTTGCTGTGTGATGGTATTGAACGCAAAAAATGAAAACAATTATTAAACAATAAAAATTAAAAGTCATGAAAACAAAACAAATTTCAATTTTAGCCAGTTTCGCAGTAGCTATTGCACTCATTTTTTCATCATGCGAAAAAACAGATCCAATCCCAAGCGAAGAAAGTATTCTTCCTGAAAAATTCAGTGTAGCCATTCCGGATGCAATATCCCAGGATGGAAGTTCAAAAAAGAGTTATTCAGCTATCGATACCTTAAACGGGAATGAAATTTACAGGCACCTGACCTTCTTTATAAATGTTGGAGAGAGTGGTGCTGAAATCGTTGAAGATATTATCAGAGGAATCAGGATCCACAGAATTAACAGGCCTATGAGTCTGACATTTACAGGTGATGATGACGGACGTGATAAAAACCTCGAAGTAATTGAAGGTGTTTTTTACGAGGGAATTCAGTGGGATTTTCAGTTAAATCTTACCGATGCTGCATCAGAAGGTGATGAAGATGGTGGATTTGCCATGCAGATCTTCTGGAACCGAAGCCCAAGAAAAGGGATTGCAATTCTGAAACCTTCCAATATCGATGTTAATACCAGACCTATGTGGGAAAACACGGTTTTTCAGGTTGAATATAGTGAAGCAGGTGAAAAAGGTTATGATGCCCATATGATGGTGGCTGTTTCCGGACTACCGCTGGCCCATCCCCTGGTAGATCCTTACAGCATGAGTGGCATGAAAATGTTTGTCGGAAAAAAAGGAGATATAGTGGATGTTTATGGAAATTCAGACCATCCCAATGCTGTATTCTTTACTGAAGAAACTGGTTTCAGCTGGTCCTTTGTGGCTGCCGGTGATGATGAAAAGAATATAGGTGCTGCTGAAGTTGGACTTCCTCCTTCAAACCTGGACGAAACTTCAAGAGATGTTCTTTTAGGTGATTATTCAATCAAGAATGTATTTACCAACCAGATTTATAATCTCTGGCCCTTTATCGACCAGGCAAGTATTGATGCTTACCTTTACAATACAGAAGCTCCCGGATTTTTTGCTTCAGGTGGATTTGTACAGGGTGGAACATCTCCTGGTGATGAATATGATGAAGTCGAAGCAAGACTCCCACTGCTGAGTCCTTATAACCCGGATGTAATTTCCGATCTCAATATACAGTTCAAGCTTGATTAAATTGCAGGCTTAATATCAAAAGGAGGATGTCTCAAAATTGAGGCATCCTCTTTTTTTTGGTATGTTAGTTTATACATTGGGGCTAAATTGAACCTTTTGATGAACTATTGTTAATTCCCGCCGGGATTTTTATTGTTTCGTGCATCAATAACCCCGGACTTGGTCCGGGGCTATTTCTGTTTTTTCCCTCCGGGAAAATCGTGCGCAGTATTTATACCGGATTTCCGGATTTATTAATGGATCAATTCTTACAAAACCAGAGGATATAATTGAATTTTATTATGACCCTGGAATGTATTATTGAGTTCTTCCCCTATACCCGGTGCAGATAATAGCATTTTAAACTGATCCTGGAATAAATCGCTGAATTCTTCCCCTATACCCGGAGGGTATAAAGAATAATAGCCCGGGACGTAAGTCCCGGGATATAATTCACTAAGATCCCCCAACCCCGGAGCGGGTTGAATTCTTTCAAATGAATTTAATTTCTAATCCATTTGTGGAAAAAAACAAATAATTAGTTCAAGGCTGATCCCCCCTTTAAAGCTGATTTTTAAGATACCCTTCTCCGGTTTTAACAATATTTTAACAAGTATTTGATGGATATCCCAACTTATAGGTATAAAACAATATGCAGTTCGAGATAAGTTTGAACCAAATTTAATAACAGCACGAAAAATGAAAAAATCCATTACCCTAATCCTCATTTTGTTCTCACTTATCCTGAATGCACAGGAATCAGATCAAAACTCTTATCAGAACAGTGCGGATAAAATTCTTTCATCGTCACAAAACTTTAACATAGGCGGTTATGCTGAGATCAATTATAATCAGCCTTTCGGAAATGATAATTATAATGCAGGCGAACTGGATGTTCAAAGACTGGTTTTACTTTTTGGATATCAGTTTAATTCAAGAACAAAATTTATTACCGAAATAGAGTTTGAACATGTCAAAGAGGTGTACGTGGAACAAGCCTTTCTTCAATATAAAATGAATAATTTCTTAAATTTCAGAGCCGGCCTTTTGCTAATTCCTATGGGACTTATCAACGAGTTTCACGAGCCTCCGGTTTTCTTCGGAGTTGAACGACCCAAAATAGACAATACCCTGTCAACGACCACCTGGAGGGAAATTGGTTTTGGCTTCAGTGGAAATATACTTCCTGCCTCTGTTAAATATCAGGTTTACCTGGTAAACGGATTCAAGGGATATGATGAAACAGGCTTACTGAGTGGAAAAGATGGTTTCCGGAAGGGTCGTCAAAAGGGGGCCGAATCCATATTAAACTTTCCGAATCTTACTGCTAAGATTGAATATTATGGTTTTGGAGGTTTGAGTCTTGGTCTGTCTGCCTATTCTGGTAAAAGTCAATCAACTTTGTACGATGGTGTTTCAAAAAATGATAATGCAGCAATTGCAATGGCAGATTCATCCGTGGTGGGTTTAAACATGCTGGGATTTGATGCCAGGTACAATATTAAAGGATTAAAACTCAAAGGACAGTTATACCTTGCTTCTATATCCAATACCGATCAATACAATTCATTGACGGCCAAAGATCTGGGGAGTCAAATGACAGGATATTACCTGGAAGCCGGATATAATTTGCTTCATGAACGTGAAACAGAAATGGAGTTATCCCCCTTTATAAGATACAGCAGTTACAATACACATTCAGCTACGGAAGGATCCCTTGCAAAAAATCCTGCATATAATAAACAGGTTATCACTTCCGGGCTTAATCTAAAACTGGCACAGGGAGCTGTGCTAAAAGCAGATATTCAGTTTTTCAGTGATAAAGCCTCGGATGAAGTTGCTAAAGTGTTTAATGCAGGAGTAGGAATCATGTTTTAAGCAAGACTTATGAATAAAATGACCATAATTCTATTTCTTTTTCTTCTCCAAAATATAGGTTTTGGACAAGATGAAATAAATTATCAACCGAAACTTCTCAATAAGGAAATTAAATCTGTTTTTTCCCTGGAAAATTTCGATATAAGTCCGATTGATTTATTAAATAAAAACAGCAACAACGGACGTTTTTTCATTATTGAAGATCAGCGGATGGATCAAAAAGGGATTGTATATATCGGCAGGATTTTCAGCTGCCGGGCAGATGGATGTGATATAAAAACCGCAGATCATAAGCAGAATGCAAGTGAGTATTTCGACTATTTTATTCTTTTCAATAATAAAAGTGAAATAGTATCAGTAAGAGTTTATAATTATCAGGCTACTCACGGACAAGAGGTAAGTGCAAAATCCTGGTTAAAGAAATTCAGGGGATACAATGGTGAATACTCCCTGACCGGAAAAAACAGCGTGGATATAATTTCCGGTGCAACAGTTTCAAGTAATGGAATCATTAATGACTTGCAATATCAAACCACCAAACTCAATACCTATCTTTCAAAATTCTGATAGGATTAAGCTAATGCTGAAAGACAGCTGAGGTACAGCAATACTCAGTCGTTACTGTAATATAACATATTAGGCCAGCTCAGATCCACACTTGTGAAATTATCATGAATTCCAAGCCAATCTCCAACAGAGGGAACTGTAGCATCTTCGTCTCCGTTGGTATCTCCTTTTCGTGCATCATCTTTGTATGAAGTAAAATATACACCCAATCCGTCATGGTTAATTATATCTCCTTCCCCACCATCCAGAACCATTGCTGAACCGGGACGGAATTTTAAAACCACATTATTTGCCAGCGTAAGCGATCCCCCACTGTAAATCCAGAAATCATTGTCGTCAATAACAAAAGGAACCTCTGTCTCCTGCCATGAAATAGCAGTGGATATTTCATCAATGGTTTCGACAAAAATTCCGTTATAAGTATTAATTTCATCCATATTTGAAGGATTATGGAAAACATTACTGTTATCAAGACTATGGGCGGTACCTATAGATAATGGTCTGACATTTCCATAAAAAACATTATTTGTAATTATACAATCAGGCCCGGCATAATTTGCTTCCAGAGCCCCGTACCATCCTGATGCATCATCACCTGAATTATAGGAAAACTCACAATTCATCACCTTGATATTATTACCATAAACCTGGAGAGTATAAGAATAGGAGCCATCTCCGCCATAATGAAATTTACAATATTCAAATACAGATCCGTTTTCGTCATTGGTTGATATTCCTCCCCAATCCTTTACTGAAGGCGCAGTAGCTGCCCCATCCCCGTTGGTATCCCCACCCGCAGAATCATCTTTCCAGCTTGTAAAAATAATCGGTTTTGATGCAGTTCCTTTTGCCAGTATGGTACCTCCTGATCCCAATAACAATTCAGGACCATCAGAATGAAATTTAATTATGGTACCGGCTTGTATGGTTAGACTGTTTTCCACATAAAAATTCCAGGCTTTTATAATATAAACAGAATCAGAATACCAGGTGGTAACTTCTGTAATATCATCTTCAATGATAACAATATTGGAATTATTATTTCCATTTCCCGGGTCATCGGGACTATCATCCTCGCAGGAAATAAGGAATATAAAAAAAGCAAAAATAATGAAGCTAATGACTGAGCTTTGATTTTTCATAATTATAGGTTTTTAAATGAGCAGGCACCTTAAAATTAACCAATTCTTGAAACATTGGCAATCAGTTTTTCAACACTTTAGTTGATTTTAGCCCTTGTTTTGTTGTATATTTCAATAATCAAGCTAAAAAACCATGAAAAAATTAATCCTCTTATTCACACTGGTTTGTATTGCTTTCCACATTCATGGCCAAACGGGAACGGATACCCTAAGGTACGTGATTGAAACCACCGATGGAAATGAATACCTGGCGAAAATACTGGAATCAACCGATGAATATATTTTAGTTCAAACTGAAATATTCCCGGAATTAAAGATTCCAAAGTCTGCTGTTAAATCCATGAAGAAGGTTACCATAAGCGATATGAACAAGGGAGAATACTGGTTTAAGAATCCACATTCGACCCGGTATTTTTACAGCCCAAATGGTTATAATCTTCAAAGAAATGAAGGCTACTATCAAAATACATGGGTCTTTTTTAACCAGGTGAGCTACGGCTTTTCTGAAAACTTTTCAGTTGGAGTTGGTATGATCCCCCTTTTCCTGGTCGGAGCAGATATTGCACCTGTCTGGATTACCCCTAAACTTGGAATACCGCTGATAAAAGACAAACTAAACCTGGGTATTGGGGTACTAGCCGGCACTGTATTGGGTGAGGGTGAAGGACTGGGGATCGCATATACAACTCTAAGCTATGGTAGCAGGGATAAAAATTCAACTATCGGAGGAGGATGGGCTTATTCCTCGGATGGATGGGCCAAATATCCTACCCTTTCATTCAGTGCTATGTCCAGATTCAGTAAAAAAGGCTTTTTTATTACTGAAAACTACCTTATTTCAACTGCCTATGAAACCATTGGCCTTATTTCTCTGGGAGGAAGATCGGTACAGAAAAAACTAGCAATAGATTATGGTCTCATTTTTCCGGTGAATTCGGGAGCCGATGTGTTTCTGGCAATTCCCTGGCTCAGTATAACCGTTCCCTTTGGGAATAAGATCACTCAAGAATAACAAAAAAAGGGCGTCTCTCACGAGACACCCTTGATTATGAGCAAGCTGGAACAATCAACCCTTAAAAACCAAACCTTCAGCTTTACTCACAATATCTATCTGGATATGATAATTTTGCTAATTGATGCTTGTGAGTTACTTTCCTTTACAAGAATATAACTTCCATTTCTAACATCAGAAACATTCAATCTGTCGCCACTGATTACCTTATTGAATGCTTTAACTATTCTTCCATCCAGGCTAACTAATTTGAAGCTTGCATCTCTGTCAGAGTCATAACTTACAGTAATGTAATCGCTTGCAGGATTAGGATATACTCCTATTTTTTCAACTTCATTGTTAAAGATTCCTGTTGGAACAGTCAGCACCATGTCAATGACATGTACCACTCCGTTGTCAGCTTCAATGTCAGCGATGGTAA
>CBDUPM010000157.1:0-6557 GCA_965369105.1 uncultured Bacteroidales bacterium
ATTTTTACTCCTCCTCCGGTTGACCCGGCTGAACCGCCAAAGAACATTAACATCAGTATCAGTATCCCCAGAATCGGAACCCATTTCAGATAGTCTGATGTGACAAATCCGGTGGTAGTCATGATGCTTACCACCTGGAAAAGTGAATCCCTGAAAGCTTTCTCAAAATTCATTTGGGATGTAAGCCACATAATTAGTGCAATTACTATGGTAAATATCCCTACAAATGACAGATAATATTTAAATTCTTCATTTCGGAGTACTTTATCAAAGCGGGCATGCAGGGCAAAATAGCTAAGGGTAAAGTTGGTTCCCGCGATAAACATAAAAAAGGTAACAACATAATGAATATAAGGGGAATCCCAGTGAGCGATGGAAGCCTGTTTGGTGGAGTAACCACCTGTTGCCATAGTGGTAAATGCATGATTTACTGCATCAAATAAATTCATATCTCCTGCCCATAGCAATAAGGTTTCGGCAAGGGTGAAAAAAATATAAATATACCAAAGCCGGGTTGCGGTTCCTTTGATTCGTGGTGACAATTTATCAGGGGCCGGACCGGGAACTTCGGCTATGAACAACTGCATACCCCCTATTCCCAACAAGGGTAATACCGCCAGAGAAAGAACAATAATTCCCATACCCCCGAGCCATTGGGTCAGACTTCGCCAAAACAAAATTCCATGGGAGAGCGATTCAATATCATTTAAAATGGATGCTCCTGTTGTGGTAAACCCGGAAATTGTTTCAAAAAATGCGTCGGTAAAAGACGTTACAGATCCCGAAAATACAAAGGGTAAGGTGCCAAACAATGAAAATAATATCCAACCAAAGCTTACAATAATGTAACCATCGCGTTTTGAAATGGATTTATCTGCCTTCCTGTTAAAATAAAAAGCAGCTCCTCCCGTAATGGCTGTAATAAGACCGGAAATCAGGAATGCCATCGCATCACTTTCCTGGTAAATGATAGCAATGGGTATGGAAAGCAGCATGAAGCCTCCTTCGATTACCAATAAAAAGCCAAGCAGTCTGGATATAATGCGGATATTTATCATTCAGGCTAATTAAAGAAGTTACCTACAATTCCTACCGTTGAAGGTTGGGCGAAAATCACGACATGATCCCCGGCTATAATTTCTGTATTACCCCTGGCTATATACCCCTTTCCTGCCCTTGTGAAGCCTCCTATAATGGCATCAGGAGGAAAATCTATATCTTTAATCTTACCCTTTGTTGCAAGGGCATCCTTTTTTACAATGAATTCCATAACCTCAGCATTTGTTCCTGTAAGGCATTTAATAGAAGATACTTCTGTTGTCATTGTAAACCGGAAAATGCGGCTGGCAGTTATAAGTTTCTTATTAACTATGGTATCAATTCCAATATTTTCAGCAAGGGGAATGTAATCGATATTCTCAACTTCAGCAATGGTTTTCTTCACTCCCATCCTTTTGGCAAGCAGGCAGGAAAGAATGTTCGTTTCTGAGTTTCCGGTCACTGCCACAAATGCATCCATTTTTGATAATCCCTCCTGGGTAAGAAGCTCCAGGTTGGAACCATCTCCATTTATAACCAGGCAATTATCAAGGATATTGGAGATCTGGTAGCTTTTCTCCCTGTCCTGTTCTATCAGTTTTACATAATGCTGCTCTCCCAGATCCTTTGCCGCCCTTACTCCTATCCGGCTTCCTCCCAGGATCATAATATTCCGGACATCCACATTTTCTTTCCCGGTGAATCGAAGAAGGTTACTAACACCCAGCTTGTTAGTGATCACATAAACCAGGTCACCGGCCTGAAACCGATCATGCCCCCGTGGAATAATAGTTTGACCCTGCCTGGTGATAGCTACAGCACGGAATTCAGCAATTTCATCCGGGCTGGTGGTTTCAATCAGACTTTTATTAATGATCGGGGCTTCAGCTTCCAGTTTAAATGCATAAATATGTAACAGGCCTCCTGAAAAATCAACCACATCGCTGGTACTTGTATGAGATAACAGTCCTACTATTTCCCGGGATGCAATCTTTTCAGGATAGATCAGGTAATCAATTCCAAGGCTGACAAACATTTCCCGGTTTTTAGTATAGAGGTATTCCTGGTTATCAATCCGAGCAATGGTTTTATGAGCCCCCAGTTGTTTTCCCAGTATCGCGGCTGCAACATTGGTTGATTCCGCTTCAGTAACCGCAATATAAAGATCAGCCTTTTTAATTTTAGCCTCCTTAAGCAATCCAATTGAGGTTGCGCTTCCCTCCAGGGTAAGCACATCCAGGTTTGATCCGATATCCTTTAATCTTACCGGATCCGTATCAATCACTGTAATATCGTGATTTTCATTACTTAACATCTTTGCCAGGTGTGAGCCCACAGCTCCTGCCCCTGCAAGTATTATTTTCATTTCCTTTTTCTTAAAATCAAGGGCAAATTAACATATAATATGCTGAATAGCCATATACAGAGCTTACTTTTTTACCTTATTGCCTGTAAATGTATGAAGATAAGCACCGGACTTACTGATAAAAAAATATTCCGGTTCTCTTTTCATATTTTCATTGTTTTGTTCATAATAGGCCGCAACCGCTGAAGAGATTATTATCCTTTCAGATTTCAATCCCCATTTCTGCATATTCTCATTTAAAAAAGCTTTTGAACAAGCAATTATCAGATTTAAATCAAGACCGGAATCCGAAACCCTGTTTTTTAAACCTTCAAAATCGGTAAGAACACCCAGGTTTTGACCGGCCAAATGGAAGATAAAATTTCCTTCTCCGGGAATCCTTATTAAATCAAGATATTTTTGAAGTTTCTCAATATCAGCAAAGTCCAGGTAAACAAGATTTTTCCTGCGATTTTCAATAAAATAGTTGCTGCATGCATAAGAAAAATCATTGGTCGCTGAGACATCTTCAGATAATACGATGCTTTGCTTTCCGGTAAAAATATATATACAGGTTTTGGATTTTATATTGAAGACTATTAATTCAGGATTTTTAAAGGATTTCAGATTCTGAAGACCGGAAAGGATACTGATTGCCATTAATAAACATGCAATTTTGAGAAATCTCAGGGATTTGTAATATCTCATAAGAAGAAAAACAAATGGAAGAACTAAAAGTATAATTAACTGAAGATCGTTAATTACCAGATTCTTAATTACGGAAAAGGGTATTTCACTGATATCCTCCACAAGTGAGGCCATTAATCCGGTAAACTTCAGGACTACATGAATCAGGAAGTAGAAAATGGATTCCTGAAACAGGAAAATACAGGAAAAAATAAAAAGCATCATAATTAGGGTTACCAGTGGAATAATCATAATATTGGTAATTAGGAACAGGGCCGGAAACTGGTGGAAATAGTAAATACTTAAGGGAAAGGTAAGCATTTGTGCAGCCAGACTTACAGAGATAAGGTCATACATATAGGAGCTGATTTTATTTCCGGCAGGCATAATATTTCTGAAAATGGATTGAAAAAGTAAAATGCTGATCACCGCTGTATAAGAAAATTGAAATCCCAGATTATAAATAACATCCGGTTGAATCAGCACCTGTATAAATGCTGCAAGAAAAACAGTGTTCAGGCTAATCGCTTTCCTTGAAAGTAAACTTCCCGTACCGGCAACAGAAAACATTAAGCAGGCCCTGGTAACAGAGGGTGATAAGCCGGTAAGAAGTGCATACAACCAAATAGCCATCGTGATAATCAGGAATTTCAATACCCGGCTAAGAAAACCGGCCCCAAATATAGAGAGTGTGAAATTCAAAAACATCCAGATCAATCCAACATGAAGCCCTGATACAGCCATTACATGAATGGCCCCTGCATTAGAAAACTCCTGCTTAGTTTCTCTTTCAAGCCTGGTTTTATTTCCCAGTGCAATAGCCGTTAAAATAGATTTTGACCTTTTAAAATCAGCTCCTTTGCAGCTCAGGATTTTCTCTTCAATTGCCCAACGCAGACTTTGTGCATAATAATTAAGAGATCTTGTTTTATACTGTGAAAGAATCCAGCTATCCTGTTGAATAAATCCGGAATAATAAATTTCATTTCTGCGGAGAAAGCCGGCATAGTCAAATTCAAGCGGATTCCCGTTATTTTTAATTTTATTCAATGTTCCATGGGAAAATAAATGTTGCCCGGGAACGATTTTATCCCCCTGAAATCCTTCTTTCTCAAAATAAATATTTGCTTTAATTTGATTATCAGGTATATATACACTATCGGAGGAATATTGAAGCCGGACCGGAACAAACCAGGTATTTTCTTTTTCCACAGGATAGGATTCTGCAATGAATATAAAATCTCCTGCCAGTTTTTCTATTACAGGGGTATCCCGATTAAAATGATTTCTTAGCAATCCACTAACTCCAAACAAGATAAGTATTAAAATACCTGATAAACTGTTATTTATTCTTGGATCCTTCCCAATTTGAATGAAAACAAATAAAGAAATGATTGTAAAAAAAATCAATACAATTATTACTTTTATAGAATCAAATTGTTCAGAAACAAGCAAACCTGACAAAAAGAATAAAAAAGGGCGCAATACCGGGATGCTTTTAATATGTTCTGGTAAATTCAGTTTCATTTATGTATTTATGGTAAAAGCGCTCATTTCTCGTTCAACTGTTGAAGCTTTTTTCGAACAATAAGAATTTTTCAATGTTTTTAATTATGAATTCCTGAAACCAAACTTTTAAAAAAAACAATATGGTCAACCTTAAAACATCTTACCTGGGTTTAGATTTAAAGAACCCTGTTATTGTTGGAGCCAGTGATATGGTTACTAAAATTGAAAACCTGAAGCTGGCTGAAGAATCTGGTGCAGCAGCTATTGTTTATAAGTCATTATTTGAAGAACAAATACAACTTGAAAACATACAGTTGGACCAGCAAATGTCTGATTATGATGATCGAAATGCTGAAATGATCAATCTTTTCCCCGATGTGAGTCATGCCGGACCCAAGGAATTTTTACATAACTTCAAAAAAGCCAAGGAGAGCATTTCTATTCCATTAATTGCAAGTCTGAATGCAGTTTATGATGAATCATGGGTTGAATATGCAAAGCTTCTGGAAGATGCCGGTGCGGATGCATTGGAACTTAATTTCTATTCCGTACCCAATGATTTTGAGGTGGAAGGGAAAGATATCGTTGAGAGCCAGTTGAAAATTGTTAAGGAAATTAAAAAGATTCTGAACATCCAGGTGAGTGTAAAACTCAGTCCGGCTTATACCAATGTCCTGAAGATTTTTACTTTAATGGATGAAGCCGGAGCAGACGGTTTTGTACTCTTTAATAAAATGTTCCAGCCTGATATTGACCTGGAAAAAGAAGAACATATTTCTCCTTTCTATCTTAGCTCCGAAAATGATTACAGAATGGCTATAAGATATGCAGGTCTGTTATATGGTCATACCGCAGCTGGTATTTCTGCCAGTGGAGGCATTTATTCAGGAAAAGACATAATAAAACTTATTCTGGCAGGTGCTGATACGGTACAGGTGGTCAGTTCTCTATACAGGAATAAAATATCTCATATCAGAACGATGTTGGAGGAAGTCGAAAACTGGATGAAGGACAAAGGTTACAGTAATCTGAAAGAAATTCAGGGTAAACTTTCAAAAAAGAAAACCAAGGATCCCTATGTTTACAAAAGAGCTCAGTATATTGAATTATTGCTGAAATCGGGAGAACTAACGAAGCCTTACAGCCTGAGATAATTCCGGCTGTATTTTTAGAAAAAAGCGATATAGAGCTTTAAAAAAATAAATCCTCAAAAAACGAATTCATCGGGTAATATCATTCCTGGTGAATTCTTTTTTTTCGGGAAAAAGATTTACTATTCCCTGGCAGACCTTCAGGCTAATAAGATAAAATGGGTTAAAGCTGAAATGGTGATTCCCTTTTCTTTTATTTTGAAGGAAACTTAATCCTGTAGTCGGTTGGTACTTTTCCTTTGCTGATTGCAGTCAGTTTTCCGTTGAGTAATCTTTTTCTGAGGGGATTCAGTTTATCCACAAACATAATTCCTTCCAGGTGATCATATTCATGCTGGATGATTCTTGCCCTGATACCGTCATATTCTTCATCAAAATAATTCCAGTCCGTATCATAATACTGAATCCTGATTTTCCCTAACCTGTTGACGTCTTCCCTTATATCAGGAATACTCAGGCAGCCTTCGTTGAATGCCCATTCATCCCCTTTTTCCTCAACAATCTTTGGATTTACAAACACTTTTTTAAAATCCTGGACAAATTCTTCATCCTCCTCATCTACTTCAGAGGCATCCACTACAAACAAGCGAAGGGATTTTCCAATTTGTGGAGCTGCCAGGCCAACACCTTCAGCACTTTGCATGGTTTCAAACATATCTTCCACCAGTTGTGGCAGCTTTTCATCTCCCTTTTCTATTTCTTTGGCTTTTTTTCTTAATACAGAGGAGCCATACACATAAATCGGATAAATCATTTCTCTTATTAATAATTATAAATTGCTGTTTGCCAATCTTTCCATATAAGACTGAAGGATTATAACTGCACTA
>CBDUPM010000158.1:0-6554 GCA_965369105.1 uncultured Bacteroidales bacterium
CAGGATAATTTCTATGATTTTGCAGAAAAATCTATTTTTATTCCGGATGCAGCCGTTGGGGTATATTATACAGATCCAAATTTATATGCTGGGTTTTCTGTTTCACAGGTTTTTCAATCGGCATTAAGACTGGGTGAGAGGGGTTATGCAGAATATAAAATGCAGAGATATTATTACCTTATTTCGGGATATGATATTATTATTAATGATTATTTTACAATAGAGCCTTCATTTTTATTAAAAACCACCACTGACTTTGCCTATCAGTTGGATATCAATACCAAGTTTATTTTTAATGATGAATACTGGGCAGGAGTTTCTTACCGGACTGGTGGTGCAATTATTCTTATGGGAGGAGTGAAGGTTGACAAATACTTTTTTGGTTACGCATTTGATTATTCCCTTAGCTCCATTCAAAGAAGAACATATGGTTCGCATGAATTTATGATAGCGGTTAATTTTGGTGATAACGCGCGCAGGTACCGCTGGATGAACCGCTATTAATAATCAGAAAATAAATTTTTCAATTGAACTTAAGGAATTTCTATGCGTTTAATTCATAAAATCCATATGCAATTAAGCGAAAAAAAATGCACACCCTGTGAAGGTGGGGTCCCAAAATTAGACACTAACCAGATCCTCAAGTTTAATGATATGCTGGCAGAACCCTGGGAAGTGGTGGATGATATGAAAATTATCAGGGAATTTACTTTTAACAATTTCACTGAAACAATGAAATTTGTGAATATGGCTGCCGATATCGCTGAAGCGGAGGGTCATCACCCTGTTATGCATGTTTATTATTCTAAAATTATTTTTGAAATATGGACCCATGCAATTCTCGGGCTTTCTGAAAATGATTTTATTTTAGCTGCTAAATACAATGAAATAAAAATCTGATCTTGCTTTTTTTCTTTTAAAACCTAATATCTGTCATGATTTTATTTACTCTATTAACTAATTTTGCAGCAAAATACGAATCATGATAAACGGCATTGAAATTTTTGCGGCATTTATGGTATTATTTGCCATAATTGATATTCTGGGATCCATTCCCATCATATTGGATTTAAAGAAAAAGACCGGGGTAATAAATTCTGAAAGAGTAACTTTTGTAGCTTTCCTGATTATGATTGGATTTCTCTTTATAGGGGATCCATTATTAAGCGTTTTTGGTGTAGATATTTCCTCTTTTGCTATTGCAGGTTCCTTTGTGGTTTTCTTACTGGGTCTGGAAATGGTCTTGGGGATCGAATTGTTTAAACATGATTCACCCGGAAAAGGCGGAGTTATAGTCCCATTAGCTTTTCCGTTGATTGCAGGAGCAGGTTCCATTACAACCATGTTATCTCTGAAAGCAGAATATGCAACGATAAATATTCTGATTGCTCTTACTTTAAATATGCTTTTCGTTTACTTAGTTCTCCGACTTACAAAATGGTTTGAAAGAATCCTGGGACCCGGTGGAGTTCATATTTTAAGAAAGTTTTTTGGGATTATTCTACTGGCAATAGCAGTAAAACTTTTCCTGTCAAATACAGGTATTATTCTGACCCCACAGTACTAATTGTCTTTTTCAAAATAAAAAAGTAAAATTACAGGGGTCACCTTATCATCTGCTTTAAACCGGATTTCATTTTTTTGCCCCATCGGCCCTGTCTCATCAGGAGTCTTAAACTTTGTTCCTATAGGATTTATAGCTTTCATGAAGGAGATATCACCAACAGGAAAGCCGGGATTTGTATTGTTATTATTAATATTTGGTGGGTTCCCTGGTGTAAATAATCTTAAAAAGAGGTCTTCTGTTGCTGTTGCAACTGAGAATGGATAATAATCAGAATTTATTTTTGCACTATAAAAATTGGAATAATAACCCTTAAACTCAGGGTAATCCCAGGAAAGACCGGTAATCGTATTATTATATTCTTTATGCCAGTATCCGAATTGTGGACCTTTCATCCTGTTCTTCCAAACCCGGTATGGGCCATTGCTTAATAAATCGATGCTTTCTATATTTTTTTCAGGAAAATCAAAACTGAATCCATAATGATCAAACCGGCCATTTTCTTTGTGAAGAATCTTAATAGTTAACCAGGAATAATCCCTTTCCCATCCTCAAAACCTGCATTTACTAAAAATGAACCTCCCCTCTGAGAATATGAAATATCAGATAACTCTGGAAGTCCGGATGTAGGAACCGGCCCGTTTTTTAATCCATGCAATTTTCCATCAACCAGCACTGAATCTATAATGCCTTTAGTTTTAGAAATATATACCTGTGTAGACCCTGAACTCATAATAATATGATCAGAAGTTTCAGAACCTGTTGCCCTTGAAAGACTTATTTTAGAACCTAATTTATCCGCATAGACCGCTGGACTGATCAGGGGCCATTGCCAGGTCATAATTTCCCGGTTATGCGGATCAAATGCGGAGAGCATTAATATATTAAAATCACTAGAAGATTTTGATTCCGGAAGCCTGATCTTTAAAAATCCTTTATTACCCGGTTTTATGTTTTCAACAAGTCTTACAGCACTATTTATGGTATCGGAGAATTCCGTTCCAATATTCTTAATCCATGCGGCCCGAAAACGGCAGTCCTTTAATTCAGTATAAAAAAATCTGTTTTCTACAGCCAGGTTTCCATCAAAACCGGGAGGCAAAAAGTCATTTATGATGTGAATTGGAGACCAGATTTCTTTAATAGCATAAAAACTACCTTCTTTTTCACGATATGGACCTACAATACCGTCAGGCGCAGAATTTCCATGAACATCAATCCAGCCATCTTTATCAGTTCTTACCACTCCCTCATCTGAAAATACCCATAGAAATCCACCTGCTGACAGGGGCCGTTTTCTCATTAAATCCCAATAGTCCTCAAGACCGGCGCCATGCCCCCCATCATTTAAACCATGTAAAAATTCAGTTGGAAAAAAGATATTCCTTCCATTGAAAAAAGTTCCTGTTCCTTCATTCCAGCTTCTGTAATGCCTTGTATCAAGTCCGTTAAATACTTCCCATGGATGAATCACCACACGGTTTTGGGGATCATATTTTGAAAAATCATCATCTAACTCAGTATTCCACCCCCCTTCATTTCCATTATCCCATAAAACAATGGAAGGATGATTAACATCCCTTGTAACCATCTCTTTTACAAGTTTTTCACCTATTTCGGTATTATAGGGAGGTCGTTGCCAGCCAGCCAGCTCATTTAAAACAAACAGCCCCAGAGAATCACAAACATCCAGGAAGTGAGGATCGGGAGGATAATGCGACATCCGGACCGCATTCATATTCATATCCTTCATTAGTTCCACATCCAGAATACTTATTTTTTTACTTAAAGCTCTTCCTGATTCCGGCCAGAAAGAATGCCTGTTCACTCCCCGGAACATTATTTTAACCCCGTTTACATAGATTCCATCTTTTTCTTTGACTTCAACAGTACGAAAGCCAAATTTTTGGTTATAACGATGGATAACTGCGTCATCATAGCATAATTCAATTTGTGCCATATACAGGTTCGGGAATTCAGGGCTCCATGGGTTTATTTTATAATAATGATTTTCAATGATAAACTCACTGTCCTTGGGATCAATTTTGAATTTTCGTGTTTCGCCAATCCGGTTTCCGTTTTGGTCATTAACAGTTAATTTAATATTGTTCGACTTTTTTAATTCGGAAGTAAAAATTTCTGCTGCGAAAGATCCGTTAGCTCCTGGGTTCAGGGCTACTCTGGAGATGTGTTCTTTTGACAATAGCTTGAGATAAACAGGCCTGAATATCCCTCCGAAGACCCAATAGTCCCCTTTTCTTTCTGCAGCATTTACCGACTCATCAGTGGACATCTTACTAACCTTCACCTCCAGTAAATTATCAGCTCCATATCTTAGTTTCTTACTTATGTCGTATTCAAACTGGTAAAAAGCACCCTGATGAACAGGGCCGGCGATTTTGCCATTTATTTTCACTTCAGTATCAGTCATGGAACCCACAAAAACTATTTTTACGCTTTTGCCTTTCCATTCAGGAGGTGTATAAAACATGTGTTTATAATGACCTACTTCATCAGCTTTGGGAAGGTCATGTCCGTAGTTGTATTCTCCGAATCCGTGAAGTTCCCAGTTTGAAGGAACCGGTATTTTCGACCATTCTCCGGCATTTCTTCCTTTGGTGCACATAAAATCCCAAATCACAGCATCATGAATTCCTTTGCCTGAAAGGTATTTTATAACCGTTTCCTGGGAAAATAAAAGATGATTAAATATGGACAAAATGAATAGGATAATAATTTTTTTCATGGCCATAGTATTCTAATTATAAAAATAGCAAAAGGGTGGAAACTGATCGTAATAAACAATGAACAATGAGTATTTTTAGCTTATATCCCTATTAATTTCTCATTATTGCATGGTTTTCAATAATGATCAAATATAAAAGGAATTAACACAAAATATGTATTTTTACCTTAAGAGGCAGGGTAGGTTCCGGAATAAATGATATAAATTCTGGTTAGTAAGGGTGATAATAGCTCTGTTTTTACCATTCACCGATTTTTTTCTACAACCTGCCGATTTTTTATTTTAACATGGCATGACCTGCTTTACTTTTACATCAGCTTAATTAATTTTAATCAAAACATGGAGGAAAAAAAATGAATAGATTACCAAACGAAAACAGGTCAAGAACATCGAAAGGAGCTATTTTTGGAGTAATCCTTGTATTGGTAGGATTTGCCATTATAGCAAACCAATTGGATTTTATCCCTAACAGGCTGGAAAATGTCTTGTTTACCTGGCAAACCTTTTTAATTCTTTTAGGTGTAATATTTATTACCACCAGGGATAATAAAATCACAGGGTATATTTTAATCGGGGTAGGGGGCTTTTTTATTTTACCTGAATTAGTGGATGTTCCCTGGGAAATTCGCAGAATCTTTTGGCCTAGCATTTTTATCATTGCCGGTCTGTTAATTATTTTTAAAGGTACTGGATTTATCAGGGGGGGAAAGTACGACAGTGCAACCAACAGTGAAGATATTATCGATGATGTCAATGTTTTCGGTGGAGGAGACAGGCAAATTACCTCTCAGAATTTCAAAGGAGGCAGTATTGTTTCCGTTTTTGGAGGAGGAAAATATGATTTACGAATGGCAAAACTGGGAAGCGGAAAATGTGTTATTGAAACGGTAAATGTTTTTGGAGGCAGCAATATAATCGTTCCATCCGACTGGAATGTAAAATCAGAGGTGGTGGGTATTTTTGGAGGATTTTCTGATAAAAGACATATTATGGAGCCCAATCCGGAGAAAACATTGATTATAAAAGGGGTAGCAATTTTTGGCGGAGGAGATCTGAAAAATGCTTAGTCAATGGCACACCCCATAACTACACGGAAAATTTATTTACTCTCTTATGCTCTTGTATGGATGATTATTTCAATCATTCATGCAGGAGTTTTATTTTTTTACTATGATTTAAGTGTTTTACAGTCATTTATCGACAGCGTGGTGGTAAATGTATTACATGCAGTGATCGGTCTGGCAATTTGGTTTCCCGTCCAGTTTAATTCCTTTTCTCCAAAAAAAGTATTGAGTCCGCTAATCAATCTGATTGCCACCGGATCCCTCACCATAACGGTTTGGGTGGGTTTATCTTATTTTATTTTAAAGAAACTATTACAGGGAAGTCCCGGGTATTTGGAATTCCTGGAAACTTCCATAGCCAACAGGATCATCATTGACACCCTGTTTTACACTTTATTGGTAATGGTTTATTCACTGGTTGTTTACAGTATAAATCTTAGGGAAAAAATTGACGGGGAAGTGAATTTAAAAACCCTTGTCAGGGAGGCTGAACTAAGTATACTTAAAACTCAGATTAATCCCCATTTCCTTTTTAATTCGCTTAATTCCATTTCTCATTTGATAAAAAAGAATCCGGATAAAGCACGTGAAATGATTATCAAATTATCAGAATTTCTGCGTTTTTCCCTGAAGTATAGTGAAGATGAAAACATTAAATTGAACGAAGAGCTGGAGAATATGGAGAGGTACCTCCAAATTGAAAAAATAAGGTTTGGAGAAAAGTTGAATTACCGGAAAAATATTGATTCAAGAGCCTTAAATTCTCAGATTCCGAATATGATACTTCAACCTTTACTGGAAAATGCGATAAAACATGGAGTTTATGAAAGTACGGAACCCATAAATATTTTTCTTGAGGTTGAAGTGAAAGAAAGATACCTTGAAATAATCCTGAAGAATGATTACGATCCGGGAGCTGTTCCAAGGATTGGAGCCGGAATAGGTTTGAAGAATATTGCTGAAAGATTGAAATTGTTATACGGAAGGATGGATTTAATGGATTACTCAGGAAGTAAAGGTATTTTTACAATTAAACTTAAAATTCCACAAAAACATAATTTATTAAATGATTAAAGTACTTATAATAGATGATGAAGATTTTGCACGCGAGGTAATTAAAGAATATCTCGAAGATATCAGTGAAATAGAAATCATAGGGGAATTATCCGATGGTTTCTCC
>CBDUPM010000159.1:0-6526 GCA_965369105.1 uncultured Bacteroidales bacterium
GGGCAATTCAAAAAACCTTGCTATCTGACGTAATTCATCCTTGCTAAGCTGGCAATCCACCATGGGTGATAAAACTTCATATTTATCCGCAGCTTCCAAACCGGGCCTGTAGTCTCCCAGGTCATTGTAATTGGTTCCGTTAAGCACATCAAATTCCGGATATTTTGCTTTTACAGCCTGTAAATCATGATACAGATGTTCTTTGCAGAAAAAGCAACGATTCTCAGGATTAAGATTGTAGCGTTCATCCCTTAATTCATCCGTTTTTATGACTTCAAGATTAATATCAAAATCACGACAAAAATCCTGAGCCAGGGAGAAATCCTTGCTCTTCAGACTTTCAGAATTGGAAATTACTCCAATAGCATTTTCTTTTCCCTGGAACTTTCTTGCCAGGTATAATACCAGAGTGGAATCAATTCCCCCGGAAAAAGCCACTATGGAGCCTTTTCTTTTGGCGAACCATTTCTCCAGCTGACTGATTTTCGATTGAAGCTTTATATTCTGATCTTTCATTTTTCTTTTATTTCAGGTCGTGCCATCGGACTCCCGGCACTAATTCAACTACATAATTCATTCCGCATCAACTAATTAGTACATTATTTCTCCACCGAAGTTTACGAAGGTGGAGCACATTATTTATCCACCGAAGTTTACGAAGGTGGAGCACTTTAGCTCATTATCAAATACACTAATCCGCCCTGCTCATTGTCAACTTTCCATTCTGCATCCCCTTAATGGTAATTAATTTATCTGCCAATTCCGTTAAACGACTCGCTACCCCTTTAATAGCAATAATTTCCATATGCATGGATTTGCCCAGAATAATTCTTTGTGTGGATAAGATTTCCTGGTGATAACTGACCTGGATATCGGATATCTGGTTTTGAATCTCACGTTTTTTAGGATCGTATAACAGGGTGACAGAACCTGCGACATAATTATTGCATTGCCATTTCCGTTCAACCGTATTCTTATTGATAAGGTGACGGATAGCCTGGGATCTGTTGGAAAAATGATTATCATTTACATATTCATCAAGGGCATCTAACAGATCCTTTTCCAGGGACACTCCAAATCTTGCAACTGTCATCGTAACACTTTTTTATTAAATAGTGACATCATGCAAATATAGAATAATCGGGGGAATTGCAAAAATGAAAATGGATGGAAAACATGGAAAGCCCGGACTCAATTAGCCATTGCGTCCAGATTAACCGGGATATTTGACCCTCTGCCCTGCCTCATTTATTGCCGGTGAAGTCCCTCAAAGGTGGCGGTTGACAACAAAGCATCGGTCAGCCCTAAACTTTTAAGATTTTTTAACATTCTCCGTAATTATCTGTGTATCTGATCTATAAACCCATCCTTCTTCCGGAGATTCATGATCTTGTCGGGTTCAGGTCTTTTAAGAATTTAAGGCAATTTTTATTTTTGGTTTCAATTTTAAAAAACGACGAAAACATTGATATTAATTTTAAAATAATTCTGAAGCAGAAACCACTTTACTAATAAGATATGGATATAGTAGTTGAGAATATTACTAAACAATTTGGACCGCAGAAAGCGGTGGACAATGTAAGTTTTACGGTAAAAACCGGGGAAATTCTCGGTTTCCTGGGTCCGAATGGTGCAGGGAAATCTACGACAATGAAGGCTATTACCTGTTATCTGTCCCCAAATCAGGGAGATATCAAAGTAGGAGGAATTTCCATAAACGAAGATCCTGAAGCCATTAAAAGTAAAATAGGCTACCTGCCTGAATCCAACCCCTTGTATACGGATATGCCGGTGATCAATTATCTCAGGTTTATTGCTGAAATACATGGGATTGATAAGGTCAAAATAAATAACCGGATCAGAGAGATGGTTGAGGTTTGTGGCCTGGAGGGTGAAAAACACAAAAAAATTGGTGAATTATCCAAAGGATATCGCCAAAGAGTCGGACTGGCACAGGCCCTGATCCATGATCCCCAGGTATTGGTTTTGGATGAGCCCACCACCGGACTGGATCCAAACCAGATTGTTGAAATCCGGGAATTAATCCGGAAAATAGGTCGTGAAAAAACCGTATTGCTCAGTTCACATATTCTGGCTGAAGTTGAAGCCACATGCGATCGCATACTGATCATAAACAAGGGGAAAATTGTTGCTGACGGTACTTCCGGAGATCTGAGAAAAAAAGCCCAGGGAAGAGAGATCCTTAAAGTAGGTATTGAAGGTGCAGAAGTGGATGTTGCCTTCAAAGCTCTTCAAAAACTGGAAAATGTTGAAATGGTCGACTTTATTTCAAAAGGGGAATGCAAATATGAGGTTCAATCTAAAGCAGGCCTGTCCTCATCCAAAGATGTTTTCAAACTCTGTGTGGACAAAGGATGGTACCTGACCGAATTAACCCCGACAGAGACCAAACTAGAAGATATTTTCAGGGAATTAACTGCAAATTAAAAAATTATGAGACAAATTTGGATTATAGCCAGGCGTGAACTCAATTCCTTTTTTGATTCCTTACTGGCATATATTATGTTGATCGCCTTCCTTGGTTTTACAGGATTCTTTACCTGGATTTTTGGAAGAGGCGATGTGTTTTTCAGGGGGGAAGCGAGTATGGAAGCGTTTTTTGCCGTTTCCTACTGGACCCTGTTTTTCTTTATCCCGGCCCTTACCATGAGACTCATTGCCGAGGAAAAAAATTCCGGAACCATCGAGCTTATTCTTACCAAACCCGTATCAGACTGGCAGTTTGTTAGTGGGAAATTCTTATCCATATTGTTATTGATTGGTATATCATTAGCCCTGACCTTACCTTATTATTTTACGATTGCAGCAATCGGTCCGATTGATCATGGTGCGGTTTGGACAGGCTATCTTGGAACATTATTGATGAGTGCCGCATATATCAGTATTGGGATTTTTGCCAGCAGCCTGTCCTCCAACCAGATCGTTTCATTTCTTCTGGCCTTACTGATAGGGATATTCTTTCACATCCTGTTTGGTATGATAGCACAGAATTTTTCAGGAATAGCAGGAAATACCCTCAACTGGTTAAGTATTTCAAGCCATTACCAATCCATAACACGGGGGGTGATCGATTCAAAGGATATTATTTTCTTTTGCTCAGTAATTTTCCTGGGACTTTTCGGAGCTGAATCCGTATTAATGAAGCGAAATTTAAGTGATAACCAATAATTTGTTATGGGATGAAATCAAGAAAAAAACATACTTCAGTTATATTGCTTTCCCTTGGGATCCTGATCCTTGTAAATATCCTGGCCGCAAAATACTTTTTTCGTCTCGATTTCACAGAGGATAAAAGATACACCCTGAGTGATGCTACCAAAGATTTACTGGAAGAACTGGTTGAACCGGTTACCATAAAGGCCTATTTCTCCGGGAATTTACCTCCTCAACTGGATAATATCAGGAGAGATTTCAGGGATATGCTGGTGGAATACACCCAATCGTCAAAAGGGATGGTCGTGTATGAGTTTATCGATCCCCTTAAAGAAGACGGGGGTGAAAGAAAGGCTCAGCAGGAAGGGATTATGCAAATGCAGGTGCAGGTAAGGGAAAAGGACCAGATGAAAGCACAAATAGCCTATATGGGGGCAATTGTGGAGTTGGGTGAAGGAAAGGAAGCCCTTCCGGTTATACAATCGACCAGTGGGATGGAGTATTTTCTGACCAGCAGCATTAAAAAACTTGCCGTAACAGAAAAACCTCTGGTGGGAATTCTTACCGGGCACGGGGAGGCCGGAATAGGTAAAATTTCCCGGGCAGCGCGCGATTTGTCTGTTCTCTACCGGGTTGAAGAAGTTATTCTTACAGATTCAACAAAGGAACTTGAAAAATTCAACACCCTTGCTATTCTCAACCCGGTCGATTCCATCCCGGATTCCCACCTGGACCAGCTATCGGATTTTGTTTCCGGGGGTGGCGGTCTCCTGATAGGAATGAACCGCGTGGACATGGATCTGACCAGTGGATATAATATGGGAAGGACCATACATACCGGCCTTGAAAACTGGTTGTCGGATATTGGGATAAAGGTAAATGACAATATTGTGGTCGATGCCAGTGCAGCAACCGTTATGGCTCAAACACAACAAGGTCCCTTTACGGTACAACAGCCCATTTTATTTCCCTATATCCCAATGGTGAAAACATTTAGTGATCATCCGGTTGCAGGTGGCCTGGAGCAGTTAATCATGAATTTTGTAAGTTCCATTGATTATTCAGGTGATTCAACATTAAAGTACAGCCCGATTTTCTACAGCTCAGAATTATCGGCCACCAAACCCCCGACTACCTTTATCGATCCCTCCTATCAATGGACAGAAAATGATTTTCCGCTCTCCAATCTGACCCTTGCTGCAGCTTTGGAAGGACCTATTATGGGTGAGGAGGCTAAAATGGTAGTGATTGCGGATGGAAACTTCCCGGTTTCGGAAGGGCAGCAACAGGTTCATCCGGATAATGTTAATTTGCTTGTAAATGCAATTGACTGGCTATCAGACGACACAGGCTTAATTGAACTCCGGACACAGGGCGCAACAGCCCGTCCGATTGATGAACTGGAAGATTTTAAAAAGACCTTGATCAAATATCTGAACTTTCTTTTGCCCATATTACTGGCAGTGGGGTACGGAATTTTCAGGTCCCAAAGGAATCGAATTTTAAGAATCAAAAGAAGGGAGGTAGGTTATGTTTAATAAAGTGAATACCCGGACCTTGTTTATAATTTTCATAGTTCTCCTGGGGCTGGTTATTTTAGTCATTCCTGAAGGAAAAAATAAAAAGAACCGTTCCTTTAAAAGTGAATTATACCAGTTTGACGAAGACCTGGTTAAGGAAATTTATATTTATCCCAAAGCAGGAGGAAAGCTAATTTCTTTCAATAAGAAAGATGATTTGTGGTATGTTTCGGATGAAAAAGGAGAATACAATGCGGATCCCGCTCAGGTGGAAGCAATGATTAAAACGATCTCAGAACTAAAAGCAAAGAGACTGGCTTCGAATGATAAAGAAAGCTGGAAAAAATATGAAGTTACGGATTCTCTTGGAACAAGACTTGAATTTTCAGATGGAAAAAAGAAACTGGCAGATCTTTATGTTGGTAAATTTTCCTATTCCCAACCCACCCAAACCGCAGCAAATCCTTATATGCAACAACAAGGCATAATGACAAGTTTAGTTCGTTTAGCGGAGGATAAAAAAGTATATGCCGTTGAAGGTTTTCTGAGTATGACCTTCAACAGGAAGGTAAATGAATTTCGCGACAGTAAGGTTTTGCAGTTAAAAAAGGAAAATATTACAAAAATTGATTTTCAGCAGCCGGAGTCATCTTTCAGCCTGGTCAAAAACGACAACAACTGGTTGATCGATGGATTGATAACAGATAGTTTGTCTACTGCCAATTATCTTTCCGGATTAAACTTCATGAACAGTACTCATTTTATTGCAGAAAATGCAAAGCCCATTGGAAGTCCAAGCCATAGTATCAATTTTAACAGCGAGGAAGGGATGGTTGTGATTGAAGCCTTTTATACGGATTCCTTAAATATTGCCCTGAGCAGCTCTTTGAATCCGGGTAGCTTTTTTGACGGTACAAAATCTGAGCTTTTCAATAAATTATTTAAAAAACAGGAGTATTTTTTAAGTAGGAACTAAAATCTTCTTTCTCTTAAAGCTAAGGCGGTTCAATTAAAGGCTTTTAACTAAAAGCCCTGGATTAGCCGCCTTTTTTTTACAATAATGATTTTATCCGGGATCCAATAGAAATGCATTACTGGATAAAGATTAACTATATTTATACCGGTAAAAATACCTGTCTTCAATAAAAAATTTTAATATGGAAAAAATAAAAAAAACGATACTGTTCATTTTTTTAATATTTGCTTTTACGGCCAGTCTTTTTTCACAAAATATCACGGCACTCAGGCAACCGGCCTCTGAAAAAGCCATCCCTGAGCTGGTTGTGGAGGCTTTCAAGGAACAATATAAATACCATTCTGTGAAAGGCTGGTATGTGACCCACCTTATTTACTGGCAAAACGATTACAGCTCCGATTGGTATACTGACTGGTATCATCAAAGAAATATTAACGTTTATACTTTTGAAAAACCAAACTATTTTGAGGTTGAATTTGTTGTAAACCTGGGAGAACTTAGCCGGGCAATTTATAACCGTTACGGTTACTGGTATGAAACGCGAACTAAAATAAAAGGATTGCCCATGGCTATATATGATTCGATAAGAAATTCAAAATATGCGGGCTGGAAAATTTCACCCCTGATGGAAAAGATTGAATCGCCCCAATGGCCTGTGGATATCTATAGATTTAATCTGTCCAAAGGCATGAAGTCCCATATAATCCGGATGGAAGCAGATGGAACACTGATTCAGGACAGATATCTTGAAGAGTATAAATAATTCGATTAACCATAAATATCATGATAAAAATAATCACCACCGTATTTCTTTTAAGCCTTACTTTCCAGTATGGCTTAACTCAGAATCAAAAAC
>CBDUPM010000160.1:0-6512 GCA_965369105.1 uncultured Bacteroidales bacterium
AGGCAGAGAAATAGGATATCTATACGGAATGTATCGCAAAATAGCGCGGGAAAATACCGGCGTTCTTACCGGAAAAGGCTTAAACTGGGGTGGCTCTCTTATCAGGCCTGAGGCAACCGGTTTTGGAACGGTGTATTTTGCCCAGGAAATGCTGGCTACCATTAATGAAAATTTTAAAGGAAAAAAGGTTGCTATTTCAGGATTTGGGAATGTAGCCTGGGGAGCTGCCTTGAAGGTAACCGAACTGGGAGGAAAGGTTATCACATTATCAGGGCCTGATGGTTATATCCACGATCCTGATGGTGTAAGTGGTGAGAAAATTGAGTATATGCTTGAACTGAGAGCTACAAATGAAGATATCGTTAAACCCTATTCGTATGAGTTTGAGGGAGTTGAATTTATCCAGGGAAAACACCCCTGGGAAGTTCCATGTGATATTGCACTTCCCTGTGCAACACAAAATGAATTGAATGAGGAAGACGCCGGATTATTGGTTAAGAATGGTTGTTTATGTGTTACCGAAGGTGCAAACATGCCATGTACTCCTGAAGCCATTGAAGTTCTTCAAAAAAATAAAATTCTCTACGCTCCCGGAAAAGCATCCAATGCCGGAGGTGTGGCTACATCAGGACTTGAAATGGCACAGAATTCAATGAAAATAAACTGGAGTATTCAGGAAGTAGACAGCAGGCTTCATCATATTATGACCAATATTCATGAAAACTGTGTTAAATATGGTACACTGGAAGATGGTTATGTGGACTATGTAAAGGGAGCAAATATTGCCGGGTTCCTTAAAGTTGCCAATTCCATGCTCGACCAGGGATTGTATTAATTTGCTAAGTATTTAAACCTAAAAGATAATCCTTAAATTCAAAATAGTCGCTGCTCATCCGGGTAGCGACTTTTTCTTTATTCATAAATATCTTAAGTCTTTCCGGAATCTCAATTTTTTCACCTGTTTCTTTTTCTACGGTATCCCTGAATTTAACCGGATGGGCGGTTTCCAGGAATGTAATTTGGCTACCCGGATTTTCCTTTAAATAGGCCCGGGAAGCCATATAACCGGTTGCTCCATGGGGATCCAGCAAATATCCGGTTTCTTTTCTGCAAAGGCTGATTGCTGAACGGATTTCATCATCGCTGTAGGAATATGCAGAAATTTCTGAAGCCATTTTTTTATGGGAATGGTCAAAAATATCAAGCATTCGGGCAAAATTGGAAGGATTGCCCACGTCCATTGCATTGGCCAGTGTTTGTATGGAGGGTCGGGGATTGTACCGGGCTGTTTCGAGGTATTCCGGCACAATATCATTTGCATTAGTGGCAGTAATGAAGTGTTTCACTTTCATTCCCATCTTTTTTGCGATCAGTCCGGCTGTCAGATTTCCAAAATTACCGCTGGGAACGCAAATTACCAGTTCTTCGTTCATTCCGGATTGTCTCCAGGCATCCCAGTAGTAAAACGACTGGGGGAGAAGTCTTGCGAGATTAATGGAATTTGCAGAGGTTAAGGTAAGATGGGTATTGACATTCGGGTCAGAAAATGCTGTTTTAACCAGTTTTTGACAATCGTCAAAACTTCCGTTAATTTCTAAGGCTGTAATGTTTTTACCCAGGGTTGTAAATTGCATTTCCTGGATATCGCTTACTTTTCCGGAAGGGTAGAGGACGTGCACTTTAATTCCCTCCACATCCAAAAAACCATTTGCCACAGCACTTCCTGTATCACCGGAGGTTGCAACCAGAACATGGATTTCCTTATCGTAGTCCTTAACTAACCATGATAATAAGCGGGCCATAAATCGTGCTCCAACATCTTTAAAAGCTAAGGTTGGACCATGAAAGAGCTCAAGGCTTTTAATGTTTTCTGTGATCTCTATTACAGGAGTGTGAAAATTTATGGCATCAAAAACGATTTCTTTTAACCTGTTTGCAGGAACGTCCTCCCCGAAAAGGGCTTTACTGATCTCATATGAGATTTCCTGCAGATTCATCTTTTCAATTGATTCAAGAAAATCATTCCCCATTACAGGAATTTTTTCCGGCATATATAATCCCCCCTCCCTGGCTAGTCCTTTGAAAACTGCTTCTTTCAGATCAGCTTGAATCGATTGGTCATTTGTGCTGTAATACTTCATTTTTTATTCAATAATTCTGGTACCTTTTTCTGAAAGCTTTGAAATATATGTTTTGCAGGAGATTCCTTCCCGGCTAAAATTATCTTTCATAATTTTCTCTGCATTTTCTGCGGCTTTGATATTGTCAGAAAGGGCAAAAATAGAGGGTCCCGACCCGGAAATATTCATACCCAGTATCCCGCTTCCTGCCAGTTCTTCCTTTAATTCATTATAACCGGGAATAAAAGTTTTTCTCACAGGTTCGGCAATCCTGTCTTCTATGGACCGTCCGATTAATGCATAGTTTTCCGTTGCTATACCTGCAATTAATGCAGCTGCATTCCCCGATTGGGCAATGGAGTCCTTCGTTGATATGGAAACGGGAATTAGCTTGCGGCTTTCTGAAGTTTTTATTTCAATATGCGGATGCACAATGGTGCAAAGTAATTTTCCGGGAACTTTTAACCGGATTATGTCAATTGGTTCGTAGGACCTGATTAATATAAATCCACCCAGCATGGCCGGTGCGATATTGTCAGCATGAACACTACCACTGGCAATAAATTCTCCTTTCAGGGCATGATGAATCAAATCATTTTCGGACAGCTTCGAATGTAATAATTTACTTACTCCTAAAACTGCGGCTGTACAACTGGCAGCACTGGAACCTATTCCTGATCCCGGATTTATTTTCTTTTCAAAAATCAAATCAAAGCCCTGTTTTGAATTTAATTGATCAAGTAAAGATTTTACCGCAACAGAAGAGACATTTTTTGAAATATCTTCGGGCAGATCTATATCTGTTTCATTGATTATTCTTAATTCATTGAGCGAATTTTTTTTCACCCTCAATATATCTCCGGGTTCTGACAGTGCAAATCCCATCAAATCAAATCCGGGACCAACATTTGAGACCGTTGCAGGCGCAAAAACTCTCACGAAATCACTCATAGTTTATTTATTTTTTCAAGTTCTTTTTCCTGAAAATCAAGCAGTGAGCATAATTTTAAATCTGCAATACCATAAGCCGGATCATCAAAATGTTTCGGGTCAGGAACAGCTACTACTTTCATTCGGGCAGCTTTTGCCGCTAAAACCCCGTTTATGCTATCTTCAAAGGCAAGGCAGCTATGTGTTTCAATACCAAGCAATTCTGAAGTTTTAATATAAACTGCAGGATGTGGTTTACCATAACTTTCAAATTCGGCTGAATGGACAATATCAAAACTATCCCTGAAATTAAAAATATCCAGAAAAGTATCAATCAGGCTCATTCTCGAGGAAGATGCAAGGGCTATGGGGAAATCCCGTCTTTTGAAAAAATCCAGAATTTCATGCACTCCGTCAAAAAGCATGGCCTTTGTTTTGAAAAATTCTTCGATGATTAAATCATATTCCTTTTCTAATTCTATGAAATCAGGTTTTTCCCAGGGTTGAAAATCGTACCAGTACTTAATCTGTTCCATGGTGCTTAATCCGAAGGTATTTTTTTGTAAATCCTCCCTGATCTCTATTCCATGGTTTTTCATTAACTTTCTTTCAGTCTCCTGCCAGAAAGGTTCAGAGTCGACCAGCAAACCATCCATATCAAAAATAACGGCTTTAATCATACTTTATTCTAAACATTTGCCACCCTGATTACATCTGCAAAAACTCCGGCAGCAGTAACATCAGCTCCTGCTCCATATCCCCTAATGACCATAGGATCTTCTTTATACCTGTCGGTGGTGATTAAAATAATATTGTTACTTGCGGCCAATTCATATGCCGGGTGATTCAATCCAACCTGAAGTAATTTTACAGAACCATGACCATTCTCGAGTTTGGCAACAAATCTCCATTTTTTATTTTCGCTGCTTAATTTCTTCCTTTCCGCTTCAAATTTTTCATCCAGCTTTTTCACTTCTTTCCAGAAATCTTCAATACTTCCTTTAAAGCAGCTTTCCGGAAGGAAAGGAGTAAGGCTTATATCTTTTTCCTCTATCAAATATCCTGATTCACGGGATAAGATCAGAAGTTTCCTGATAACATCCTTTCCACTTAAATCAATTCTTGGATCCGGTTCTGAAAAGCCTTTTTCCATAGCAAGTTTAATAGCCTCACTCAGTGAAATATCTTCTGATAAAGTATTAAAGATAAAATTCAATGTGCCTGATAAAACCGCTTCAAGACCCAGGATCCGGTCACCGCTGCGAATCAGATCCTTCATAGTATTAATGATGGGAAGACCGGCTCCCACGTTTGTCTCAAACATAAACCGGACACCCTTTTCCCGTGCCTTGTTCTTAAGTGAAAGATAGTTGGATAACTCTGATGAAGCCGCAATTTTATTGGCAGTCACAACGGACACATACTGATCAAATACCCTGGAATAGTACCCGGGAATTTCTGCACTGGCAGTGCAATCAATAAAAACTGTATTTCTCAGATTCATTTCTTTCATATGCCCGAGAAATAAATCCATATTTGCTTTTTCACCTGATTCAAGTTTTTCAAAATAGCCGTTTAAGTCTATTCCGTCCTCATCGAGAAACATCTTTCGGGAATTTGAGATTCCGACGAGCTTGATATTAAGATTGTGATCCTTTAATAATTGCTCCTGTTGATGCTTAAGCTGGGAAAGCAGGCTTTTACCGACACCGCCTGAACCAACAAGAAATAAATGCAAATCGGTAAACTGCGAAAGGAAAAACCCTTCATGAATGGCATTTAATGCTTTTTTTAACTGGCTGTTGCGCAATACGACCGAAATATTCAATTCTGAAGAACCCTGTGCTGTGGCAATAACGGAGATACCGTTTCTTGCCAGGGATTGGAAAAGTTTTGCAGAAATACCCGGGGTATTTTTCATTTTTTCTCCCACAATTGCAATTACTGACAGATCCCTCTCAATATTCAGTTCAATGATTTTTTTATATTCTATTTCTACCTGGAATTCATTGTTTAAAGCCTCCTTAGCCAGCTGGCTGTCTTCCGGTTTAACCGCAAAACTGATAGAAAATTCAGAACTCGCCTGAGTAATCAGTACAATATTGATATTTTTGGATGCAAGGGCTGTAAAAAGTCGCATTGAGATTCCTGTCGTACCGGGCAGACCCGATCCCTGCAATGTAATTAAGTCGATCTGATCGATAGAGGAAGTGCCTTTTATCGGGCTTCGAAGGTTTTTACCCGGATCATTACTGATCAGAGTGCCTTTGGCTTCCGGATTAAAGGTGTTTTTAATTTTTATGGGAATATTCTTTTTATATGCCGGGTGAAGGGTGGGGGTATAGAGAACCTTGGCTCCAAAATGAGATAGCTCCAGGGCTTCCGCATAACTCAGGTATTCAATTACATAAGCTTTACTTACTTTCCGTGGATCCGCTGTCATAAAACCGTCCACATCTGTCCAGATTTCCAATACACTTGCATCCACAGCCGCAGCAATTATAGCAGCTGTGTAGTCTGAACCACCCCGTCCGAGTGTTGTAATCTGTCCCTTTTCATTTGTGGCAATAAATCCTGGCGTAAGGGCAATTCCTTTAAAGTTTTTTAATTCCTCATTTATATTTTTATTCGTTTCTTCAAAATTTACCACTGCATTGCCATGGTCAGAATTAGTCCGGATAAAATGTCTCATATCGATGCAGCGGGCTGAATCAAATGCATTGCTGATAATAAAGGAAGATAATCTTTCACCAAAACTAAGAAGATGGTCCTGAACTTTGGGAGCCAGATCACCCACAAGGTAAACCCCATACAGCAAGTCCTGCATTTCCTTGATCAATTTGCTAACAGCCGAGACCACACCATCTCTTTTCTCTGAGTTTATCAATTCATCCACAGCCCTTACATGCCTTTTACCCACTTCATTCAGGTCTTGCTTATAGCTTTCATCTCCATTGGATGCTTTTTCGCTCATCATAATTATCTGATCTGTAACTCCTTTGAAAGCAGATACCACAACCACACAAGCTTCCTTCTGAGAGCTTACAATTTGAATTACTTTCAGAATGACATCCGTATTTCCAACCGAGCTACCTCCAAATTTCAGAACTTTCATAATCAGATATTTTAAATAAAAAAAGGGACCTTTTTAGACCCCTTATATTGATTTATAATGAGGTCAGAACTATGCACCGCTTGTGGTCATAGTCCTGTCAATTTTTTTAATCAATCCCTGTAATACGCTTCCGGGTCCTAATTCTGTAAATGATTTTGCTCCATCTGCAATCATGTTTTGAACCGTGTGGGTCCATCGTACAGGTGAAGTTAACTGATCCACCAGATTCTTTCTAATATCGTCCGGATCGCTTGAGGGCATGGCGTTTACATTCTGGTAAACCGGACAAATCGGTACTTTGAAATCCGTATTCTCAATTGCTTCTGATAATTCCTTCATTGCAGGCT
>CBDUPM010000161.1:0-6474 GCA_965369105.1 uncultured Bacteroidales bacterium
AGTGGTCAGCGGAGTCACGGTAGCTTCTACCTCATCAACTTCATGGGATGTCTGGTCTGCCAAAACACTTACTGAAATCCCATTGGTTGAAGGAGAACATATCCTGCGTCTTGAATTTACCAGGGGTGAATTTAATCCTGGGAAAATGACCTTCACACGGACAGGAGAGATACCCTATACTTATCCCATAGCCTCTGCAGGGCCCGACATTAAAGTTCTTTGGCCACTGAGCACCGCAGTCTTGAATGGAACCGCAAGCAGCGAATCAGGCGACAGATCTCTCGATTATAAATGGATGCAGGTTTACGGGCCTTCGATAGCTGAATTTTCGGATATCAGCATACCGGAGCCAGGCATAAGTGGTTTAGTTGAGGGAATGTATCGGTTTAAGCTTATAGTTACGAATCCTGATTTAAGGACTTCTGAAGATGAAGTAATGGTTGCCGTTAGTAAAACA
The DNA here is from genome assembly GCA_965369105.1 of uncultured Bacteroidales bacterium. Lineage (GTDB taxonomy): Bacteria > Bacteroidota > Bacteroidia > Bacteroidales > JAGLSB01. Next base: position 458 of record CBDUPM010000161.1, read on the forward strand.
GAAAATATTGCTCCGTATATATCACTGACATCTCCATCTAAAGATGTTTCATATCCCGAGGGCGAGGAGATTACGCTAACAGCTGTGGCGAGTGATTTTGACGGAAACATTCAGCAAGTGGAGTTTTATCAAAATGATAGTCTGATCAGTGCGGATACCTCAAAACCTTATTCTGTAAACTGGACTGAGGCCGCAGGGGAATATGTCATTACTGCAAAAGCAGTGGATAATGAGGGTGGTGTTTCGGTATCACAAGCACGGAAAGTTACTTTTTTACCCGTTTTTTCATGTCTGGGATTCTCTTCTGCAGCCCAGAATGGCACATTCTCTGTGGGTTATAAATATACTTTTGAAACAATCGGGAGTGATGTCAGAATTACTTTTGAGTTATATGATGATCAGCCCGGACTTATTGCCTACCTGTGGATGGAGTCACCTTTCGAAGAAAAAGATATGAAAGACATCGGGGATAAAAAATTCTCGACCATCCTCTCTAATCAGAAACCGGGAAGCACAATCAGCGTCGCATGTAAATTTGCCTATTCCGGAGGATTTTCTGCAACAAAATATATTTCCTATGTGGTGGGCGATGATTGCGCTGATGACAATCAAATTCCTGAAGATTTTACAGCCACACTGGGTGAGGTAACTCCAACGAGTATTCAATTGCTGTTAAATGCAGTGGATAATTCAGGTACCATAATTTATAATATTACCCGGGGCGGAAGTAAAAAGACCATTACTGCAAATTCCGGAGTTTTAACTTCCTATGTAGTTACTGCACTAAATCCTAATACAAATTATTCATTTTCTATTGAAGCTTTTGATATTACAGGTAATGCAGCAATTTCGAATCCCGTCTCTCTTTCAGTTAAAACCCTGGTTAGCACAAATACGGCATGCAAGGGTGAATCTTCTCAGGCATCCGTTGGCTCATTTGAGACAGGGTACAACTATGAATTTCTTACTTCAGGTAAAAATGTGATCGTTAATTTTGAACTATTAGATAATAAATCGGGAGTTATTGCTTATCTCTGGAATACCACATCTGGTTTTACAGAAACGGATATGACCAACGCAGGTGGTAAAAAATTCAGCATTACACTACCCAATCAAACACCCGGTTCGGTTCTGAAGCTGGCCTGCAAGTTTGCTTTTGCAGGAGGTTTGTCTGTTACCAAAACATATTCCTATACGGTTGGTGATCATTGTTTTCCTACTGAGGTAAAGCCAAATATGGAGACCGGGGCTGTGCTGTACCCGAATCCGGTTAAGGATATATTGAAGCTGAAAATGAATTCTTTTCCTGATGCAAATGAAGACCTATTCCTGACAGTTTATGACAACAGGGGGAAAATTTTAAAAACAATAATTACCCGGGGCAGCGAGGATATCAGCATCGACTTATCAGGTTTCACGGAAGGAATGTATTTCATTAAAGCACAAACAGAACTGAATGTTTTTGTTTGGAAAGTGATAAAAAAATAAATATATGTTCTTTCAATTTTTACCTGAAATCCGTAGGCATATTAAGTCAGAATATTAATACCTCCGAAATTTCCGGAAGACATCAGAAGTAATATACCTGTCTGACTTTGTGCCCTGGCTATGGTTTCCTGAAGCAGAGTTTTGGAAGTGATAATGATAATATTTTTTTCCCCAAAACAAGACCGGACAAATTCCGGATCAAGGGGAGGTAATTTTTTATGGCTTACAACTTCGGGATCATAGTAAACACAGGCAATGTCGGCTAAGTCCATGGATGACCTGTATTGTGGTAAAAAATCTTTATTCAGACTGCTGAATGTATGAATCTCCAGGAAAGCAGTGAGCTTTTTATCCGGGTGGAATTCTTTAAATCCCTGTACCGTTGCCTTAACTTTGGAAGGAGCATGCGCAAAATCGCGGTAAATTAAAAGCTTTTCCGATTCAAAAATTAATTCCTGTCGCCTTGCTGCACCCTTAAAGTCTGCCATTGATAATAAAAAATCATTATTTGAAATCCCAAGTTTCTCACAAACTTTCATGGCTCCAACCAGGTTTTCCATATTGTATTTTCCTATCAGCTTGCTTGGATATATTTTCCCGGCATGTCGTATCTGTGTTTCTTTTTTTGAAAATGAATAATCCGGAGCGATGTAAGCGCTTAGTTCTGATTTGATTTTTTCATCCCCGATAAACTTTGGGATTTCTTCATCTCCACGGTAATAAATGATATGACCCTTCGGATCTGTATCTTTGCATAATTCAAGAAACTGCCTGACATATTCCTTATAATCCGGATAGACATTCATATGATCCCAGGCAATTCCCGAGATTAAAGTGATATGGGGTTTATAATGGGCAAATTTTGGCCTGGGATCCAGAGGAGAGCTCAGATATTCATCCCCTTCAAAAATGGCAATTTCCGAATCCTTACTGAATCCAACCATTGTTTCGAACCCGGGAATCTGTGATCCCACCATATAATCAAATTTGACATCCTGTTTTTGCAAAACATAGAGGATCATGGAAGTAATGGTTGTTTTTCCGTGACTTCCGGCAATGACCACTCGTTTCTTGTTTTTGGTTTGTTCGAAGAGAAATTCAGGAAAAGAGTAAATCTTTAAGCCAAGTTCAATGGATTTTTTTAATTCCGGATTGTCCTGCCTGGCATGCATTCCGATAATAACCGCATCCAGGTCCCTGGTGATTCTTGCTTCGTCCCATCCCCATTCCGCAGGAAGAAGTCCATATTTTTCCAGCCTGCTTTTGGATGGATCAAAAATCTGATCATCCGAACCGGTAATTTTATAGCCTTTTAAATGAAGTGCAATGGCCAGATTATGCATTACTGCGCCACCGATTGCGATAAAATGAATGTTCATATATCAAAGGTAGAAAAAAAAAGAAATACTTAGGCTTGGTTTAGGAGGGGCTTATAGAGGGAAATCCACCATGACTCCAAACTACTTTAGCAATTCAGTAAATTAATCCAGGCTGTCTTTCTCAAACTCCTCCGCTTTTTCAATGAGTTTGCTAGCATCATTGATATTGGTATCCATAGGAGCAATCACTTCCTCCGTATCAGAAGGGGAGAGGAAGGGAATTTCATTAATAGTTCCTGCCCATACCAGTACCAGGTAGGTCCCCAGGATTGTAATAATAAGGGCAATCAGAGCGAAGGATTTAGATCCTTTTGCCCGGCGGGCTTCAAAATAAGCGGCTACTGAAAAAACAACAGAAAGAATGGCTATGATGGAGGCGATCACACATATTTTCTTACTCGATAATACACCTAACATGGCTAATCCGAGTAAGATAAGACTAAAAACCGCCAATCCGAATCCTTGTGTTGTTCTTTCTTTTTTCATATAAAATAAAGAGTTAGCGGGACAAAATGTTCAAAAGATCTGCTTCTATGCTTTGAGATGGAATTTCAATAATCCTTCCAATCTCATCCTTTCCCGACAATACCACCAGACTGGGTACTTTATCAATATTATAGATTTCAACATTCGTGCCATCTGCTTCCTTTTCCTGATCGACAGCTATCATTGAGATTCGTTCAGGGTCGATTTCCAGTTCATCCAGGACTTTGAGCATTCTGGGAACTTCCCGGTGACTATCTTCACACCAGCTTCCAAGAACAATCAGGTAATCGAAATCATTTGGTCCGTAAATCAACAATTCATTCAGTGTAAGCGTATCAAGGATATATTCCTCATATCCGCTTATATAATACTCAGCGAAAACCTCACTGGTAATACCATCCATATCTATATAACCAATCAGAATTTCCTGATCAAGTTCGGGATCTGGAATTACCCGGTTCACATCCTGTGTGAAGGAGGAAACGGGGAAAAGAAATAAAACTATGGTGAGATAAAAAAATTTCAAATTTTATGTTTTTTCTACAAGTTAATCAGAATTTTTATTCTTTAATACTTTCAATTAGTATTTCCAGTATTTTTTTTGCAGCTACTGAAACCGATGTTCCGGGTCCGAAAATAGCAACCACCCCTGAATTATAAAGGAAATCATAATCCTGGGCAGGAATTACTCCTCCTGCAATGACCATGATATCTTCCCTTCCTTGTTTTTTAAGTTCTTCAATTACCTGGGGAACCAAGGTTTTATGTCCGGCTGCCAGGCTGGAAACTCCCAATATATGAACATCATTTTCCACGGCCTGTTTTGCTGCCTCGGCAGGTGTCTGGAACAGCGGGCCAATATCAACATCAAATCCTATATCGGCATAGCCTGTTGAGACTACTTTTGCACCACGGTCGTGTCCGTCCTGACCCATTTTCGCAATCATAATTCGGGGTTGACGACCCTCCAATCTGGCAAATTCTGAAGCCAGTTCCCTGGCCCTGGTAAAGTTGGCATCTTCACCCGACTCGGATGAATAAACGCCGGAAATTGATCTGATCACTGCTTTATACCTTCCTGAAACGTTTTCAATTGCATCTGAAATTTCACCTAATGTTGCCCTCTTTTTTGCGGCATCAACTGATAAGGCTAAAAGATTTCCTTTTCCGCTCTCAACTGCTGCTGATATAGCCTTTAATGCAGCTTCCACTTCTGATGAATTTCTTTCCGCCTTTAATTTTTTTAAGCGGTTAATCTGCGATTCTCTTACGGCAGAATTATCCACTTCGAGAATATCGATAGGATCTTCTTTGTCGAGCCTGAACTTGTTGATCCCTACAATGGTATCTTTCCGTGAGTCTATCCTGGCCTGTTTTCTGGCCGCGGCCTCTTCAATCCTCATTTTAGGCAAACCCGTTTCAATTGCCTTGGCCATCCCTCCCAGGTCTTCCACTTCCCGGATCAGAGCCCATGCTTTTTCGGTAATTTCCTTTGTAAGACTTTCTACATAATAGGATCCGGCCCATGGATCAACCGACTTACAAATTCCGGTTTCTTCCTGGAGATAAATCTGGGTATTTCTGGCTATTCTGGCTGAAAAATCGGTTGGCAGGGCAATAGCCTCGTCCAGAGCATTGGTATGCAAGGATTGGGTGTGACCGAGTGCTGCCGCCATTGCCTCGACACATGTTCTGGCTACATTATTAAATGGATCCTGTTCTGTTAAACTCCATCCGGAAGTTTGTGAATGAGTACGCAGGGCCATTGATTTTGGGTTTTTAGGATTGAATTGTTTTACTATCCTTGCCCAGAGCAATCGTGCGGCCCGCATTTTGGCAATTTCCATAAAATGATTCATCCCGATGGCCCAGAAAAAAGAAAGCCGGGGAGCAAATGCATCAATATCGATCCCGGCATTAAGGCCTGTACGGATATATTCCAGGCCATCAGCCAGGGTATAGGCCAGTTCAATATCGGCTGTCGCACCTGCTTCCTGCATATGATATCCCGAAATACTGATACTGTTGAATTTTGGCATTTTCTGAGAAGTATATTCAAAAATATCGGCAATAATTCTCATGGAAGTTTCCGGTGGATAGATATAGGTATTTCTTACCATGAATTCTTTAAGAATATCATTCTGTATTGTTCCGCTTAATTCTTCCAGCTTTGCTCCCTGTTCCATTGCGGTCACAATATAAAAGGCCATTACAGGAAGAACAGCTCCATTCATGGTCATGGATACCGACATTTTATTCAGTGGGATTTGGTCGAATAAAATTTTCATATCCAGAATGGAATCAATGGCTACCCCTGCCTTACCCACATCTCCAACCACTCTTTCATGATCGGAATCGTATCCCCTGTGAGTGGCAAGGTCAAAAGCAACTGATAATCCCTTTTGTCCTGCTGCCAGGTTTCTGCGATAAAAGGCATTGGATTCCTCCGCAGTACTGAATCCTGCATATTGCCTTATGGTCCAAGGTCTGCTCACATACATCGTAGAGTAGGGGCCACGCAAAAAAGGCGGGATTCCTGCTACAAAATCGAGATGCTCAACCTCCTCCAGGTCGGCTTCCGTATAAACAGGTTTTAGCAGAATATGCTCGGGTGTTTCCCAATCTTTTTCGATAAGCTTTTCTTTTTCCCAGTTCTTAATATGT
>CBDUPM010000162.1:0-6470 GCA_965369105.1 uncultured Bacteroidales bacterium
GTGCTCAACACTACCGTTCGTGGAATTGTAATCACAGCATTGTCAAAACGATTAAAAAGTTTGTGTTTTTTTATGAGAGAATTTATAAAAGCCAGTCCCCGAGCTTTTCCTCCTATTGATCCATCCCCTATTCTTGAAAAAGCCATATACTCATCAAAACTGGATTTATCGAATTGAGCTATGACCCCTCTGCCCTTACTTATCCGAAAGCTGGATATGGCCTCATATATATAGGTTCTGATGGAATCCAGATCCTGAAAATCTTCAGATCTCAGAAATTTAAATAGCTGGGCAACAGGAAAAATCGCACGGGCATTCAGCCATTTTGAAAAATCATTTTTCGCTACATGATAGGCCAGAACCTTATCAGGAATCCTTAATATTAAATGTTGCAATGATTGTAAATCGGATGCTCTTGCTATTTCTTTTTTGGAATCAGGATCATAAAAAATAAACTCACCAAATGCAAAATTCCGGATGATAAAATTCCGTAGCTCTATGGAAAGGGTTTTTGAATATTTATGAATAAATCCTACACCCAAACGTTTGGCATATTCAGCATTTTTAATTTCGGAGGATTGAAGAAGAAATGGCATATGAGGATCTTCTTCCCTTACAAACTTGCATAATTTTAAACCTGCTTTTGTTTTGTTATCTCTTTTCTCATTTACTTTATAGCTTACATCTGAGATGATACCTAAAAGATTAAATTTAAACCTTTTATACAGATCCAGGGCTTCATCATAAGTCTTGGCAAGAAGGATTTTCGGTCTTCCTCTCATCCTGAGCATTTTCTGGTGCTCATTTAGTGCCTCTTTCATAAAATCCCTTGACTGTTTCAGTATGATTTTATAAAGCAAGGGTAAATAGACCGAGGTATAGCGAATGGAATCTTCTACAAGAATTATTGTCTGTACACCCACAACATCAACATCATGATCAACATTCATTGAATCCTCAATCAACTTGATAATTGCCAAAAGGAGGTCCGCATTTCCCAACCAGCAAAAAACATAATCAATAGCCGAAAGATCCTCTTTTTGAAGCTTCATGGATACTTCTCTGTTGAAATGAGTCAAAACGACAATTGGAATTTCGCTATATTTCTTCTTTATATCCCTTGCAAGTTCAAATGTATCTGCATCCCCGATATTCAACATTTCTATAATCAGGTCAACATCTTCCTTCTCCAGAATTTCAAATGCCTTTTTCGCACTGGGCGCCTTTATAAAAATGGGCGGATATCTGAGGTTTAGAGAAACATACTCATTAAAAATCTGCTCATCTATCCTTCCATCCTCTTCCAGCATAAAAAAATCGTAATTACTGCTTATTATCAAAACGGTCCTTATCCGGTTTTGCATCAGACCTCCAAACTCGGTCATACTAAAATCGATAGAAGGAGATTCTGCGAGACTGTGTTGTTTTATCAGAGGGTCGCTCATAGTTTATTCTTTTGATAATTGTCCGCAGGAAGTTTTATACATGACCGATATTCTTTTCTTACCGTCCATAACTACACAAACCGGATCTTTAAATCGAATATGTTTAATATACTGAGATTCTTCAATAAGGGCTTGCCCTTCGAGGTAATTCCAATCAATAAATTCGTTCAGGCTGTTGTGTTGAATTGAAAAATATCCTACGTTCATGGAGGTTACATTATGAAAAAAATGGGAACCCAGGGAGGCATCCAGGGGAAAGCCTTCCATACTGGTTTCAACAATAACTTTTGCTCCTGATATTTGTGACCAGTTTACCGGGATTCCGATAAAGGGATCACTGGTTCCCCATCGACCGGGGCCGATCAGGACATAATGCCTGTTTTTATTGACTAATTTTTTATTTAAATTTTCTAGTTCACTAACAATTTCTTTTGTTTTGGTTTTATCAAATTTGTCTAACCGGACAAATACTAAATCCTGCAGATTTTCAATTTTTCCGTTACCCATTCCCTTTTCAGCATAAAAAATAATTTCTTCTTTAACTATACTTTTAAGGTCGATACTATATTCACCCAGGCTACCCAACAAAGGTTTAATCTGCAAGAGGTAAAAAGAAGGAAGTCCGTTTTCAGCCTTATTCAGGTCCACTGCATATTCAATTTCAACCGGTGCACCCAATGCCTCCTTTCCCAGATCGAGGATCAGCTCAATGGTTTTGGAGAGGGGGGTGTATTCATATTTAAGTATATCGGCAAAATTAAGAATTCTTGGGCCCGGAGTATCCAGCCCGGGCATTATCCTGTCATTATCCGGATCATAAACGGAAACCAGATGATTAATGGTACCATGTTTTTCCGCTTCTGAAATGGGAAGCCGGGCAAGGTTTGATTCAGATCCATCAAGCAGGTTCAGATCCTGTTTATTGAGATCCAAACTTAAAAACTCGACCTGGGAATCGCGCAGCAGGTTTTTAGGTGAATTGATTTCCAGTTGGGGATATTTTGGAGAAAAACGATAAGCCCTTTCACCATTTACTACATAATGTCCAAGTCCCAGTGCAGCAATGGCAAATCCATCCTGGGGTTCCATATGTGCAACCGGATAATAATTCCTTGATTGGGCCGTGCCGCTAATATGTGGATAAAAATAATCACCATATTGATTTCCAACAAGTTCCTGCAGCACTACAGCCATTTTTTCTTCTTCAAGTTTATAATTGACAGCCTTGAAATAAGATTTTGATTCGTTTGAGTAAATGGATGCATAAACCAGTTTAATCGCATTCGACAGTTGGTTTAGCTTCACATCAAAACTTTCGCTGTTATTGGGAAGAATATAAGTATCAAAAATTCCTGCAAAAGGTTGGTTAGAACTATCTTCCAGTAAACTTGAGGATCGAATTGCGAGAGGGCGTTTTACCACCTTTAAAAAAGCAGATAATTTTTTCCTGAGGTTATAGCTTAATTCCCCGGCCACAAACATTTCCCTGATTTCCTGGTAGGAATAATTACCATGAATAACATCCAGCAAATTATTCATTTCAAGAAACAGATCAAACTCATCAGTACCTATATATGAAGTACCGGGAGTACGAATATTAATATTTGGAACAAGGTTTGAAAAATTCAGATTATAAATCAGGGTATTAATAAAAGCCAGGCCACGTCCTTTTCCCCCCAGGGCACCTGTCCCCATGCTAACGATATTGCTTTCATCCAGCAGAGCTGCCTCTTCAAAATTTACAATTTTCCCGGTATTGGTTTCATTCCTGTATTTCTTGATTACATATTTCAGATAGTCCCTGAACTCACCGGGTTCTTTAAAATCAGTAATTTTAACCGGATTGATCAATTTGGCCACTTTTATTTCTCCCCGGGCCATTAACCATAAAGAAAAATGATTTCTTTTTCCATGATAAATCAGAGATTCTATTGGTATGGTTTCAATTTGTCTCTCAAAATCCTTCATGGTTTTAGCTTCGGCTATTTTTCTCCCACCCGGATCCCGATATTCAAAATTTCCAAAACCAAGATGATGAGATATAAATCCACGGATATCCTGCAGAAGTGTATCAGAATTTTTATTAATAAAAATTGATTTTAACTCGAAAGCTGCACGGGCATTTCGAATATCAGAAGACTGTATAACGGTTGGAAGTCCTTTGAACTGTTCCCTGACCTGACTCACCAGGTGGAAGCCTGCCTTATCATCCATTCTTCCATCCTTATTATACTTAACATCCGTTATCATGCATAGCAGGCTTTCGCCATACATTTTTATGATATCTGTAGCTTCCTCATAAGATGACGCCAGAAGAACCTTTGGCCGTGCTCTGAGACGAAGAACTTTGAATAAATCGTCTGTTGAAACATCATCAATAATCCTCTTGGTCTGCTCCATCACGGAGTTATAGAGCAATGGTAAGTAGCGGGAATAATATTTCTCCGAATCCTCTACCAGCAGAATGACCTTTACCAGGCCGATTTGTGTGTCATTTTCAACATTTACCCGGTCTTCAAGCAACTTTACCATGGCAAAAAAGATGGTTGAATCTCCATTCCAGACAAACAGTTTATCAATGTTTTCCAGGTTTTCCGGCTTGGATTTAAATTCATTTACTTCCCGGTTGTTATTTATCAGCACGTAGATGGGTATATAAGAAAAATCCCTTTTCACCATTTTGGCCAGTTTTGCCGGAGTTTTCCGGTCACTTCCTATCATCAGAATTACCAAATCAAAATGTTTTGACCGGAGCTGTTTTTCAGCCTCTTCGAAAGAAGAAACCCCTGTAACCCTGGGCATTGAGGTCAAATTTAACTGATGGTACTCCCCAAGAATATGTTCTGAAAACCTCCCCTCTTTTTCAATGGAAAAGGCATCATAAAGGGTAGAAACAAGAAGAATTTCCTTTACTTTGAAGGGCATCAGGTCGTGAAAAATATCCCTGTTTGCGTTTTGGTTGTTCAGGAATTTCTGTAAAAGCTTTCTGCTACTGAAGGTATCGGACTGGTAAAATTCCTTTATTTCGCTTTGAACCTGGTTTTTATTGAGTGAAACCTTTAGAATTTTCTTGGCCTCAATCGTATTAAGGTAATTAGATATAATGCTCGCAAGATTATCAATAAGTTCTCTTTCTTCCTTCAGAAAAGGACCCTCATCAATATCCCTGAATTTTTTCAAATAAAAAATCTCTATTTCTCCGTCAAAATTGTCAATGGTTTTAAAAACCTGTGCCAGCCTCCATTCCGTTTCTCTGAAATTCCGGCTTATATATTCCTTATCCCTGAAACTAATACGGGAAACGGTATTTTCGGGATATTGCCATGCCTGGGGGAGTATATGAACTATTCTTCTGAGTGTTTCATCAATTTCTTTTCCTTCCCTGATGATCTGGTTGGTGTTATTTATACAGGAAAGTTCTTTGGTCCTCTCTTTCTTCTCGTCCAGTAATTTTTGAATTTCATTCTCTGATCGGGGAATATCCATATTGATTATTTTACCTTATAAAAATACTGAAACCGAATTAAAAAATATACAGTTACAATATAATAAGAAGAATGGAGAAAAACTATGATGGAAGGAGGCTTGTTGCCAGCTCGGGAGTGGTAAAAACCTGACAATGCCAGCTCTAATGCAGGATTGGGGAAAAGGAAAACAGATCTCGCGGACTTGTGTCCCTGTGATCTGGTGGCCTGGATTAGAATCCAGGCTGGCAATCTGAGGCGGATTTCGGGAATCCTTGGAAACTAAAGTACCTACTATTCAGAAGGTACCCGGGGAAACCATAGTAATCAGTATGGGTCAGTCAGTCAAGCTCCAAAAATTGTAAGGAGTAATGAAGGTCTCTGAAGTATTGTAAGTTATTTTTAAACCAGTTAACAGCCTGTAACCAGCTACAAGGCTTTCTCCCTACTGTTCATTTATCTCAAAAGTATTTCCACTTCTGAGCAATTCATTAACATTTTTAATGCAGCTGGTTTCCTTTTTCCGTTCGATCTGGTCATATAACATTGATTCATAAACAGGGGTCTTCACAGCACGAATAACTCCCATAGCCACCGGATATTCAGGCAAACTCATGCGGGCCAGCATATAATGTGTGGTATCTTCAGGATCATGTGCATTATGAATCAAAATATCGTCTTCAGTGATTCCGTTTTCACCAATAGTCACCACTTCAAATTTATTGCTTTTCAGGATCAATCCTTTGTCACGGTTTTTGCCGAAAATCATAGGTTCCCCATGTCTCAGGAATATCTGGTGATCATCTTTCACATCCCTTCCGGTAATTTCATTGTGCACATCATTTGCAAATATGACGCAATTCTGTAAGGTTTCCACCACTGAAGTTCCTTTGTGATTGGCAGCTTCAATAAAAACCTCTTTCATCATTTTTATATCATTATCCACCACCCGGGCAAAGAAAGTTCCCTGGGCACCCATTACCAGTTCACCCGGCATAAAAGCACTCTCTATGGTTCCGTCAGGAGAAGTTTTGGTTACACTTCCAATGGGAGTGGTAGGTGAATATTGTCCTTTTGTAAGTCCGTAAATCTTGTTATTAAAGAGTAAGAAATTAATATTTATATTTCTACGAATCAGGTGAATAAAGTGATTTCCTCCTATAGCCATTGAATCACCATCTCCACTTACCACCCATACACTCAGGGTTGGATTGGAAACCTTTATTCCAGAGGCTATTGCTGCGGCTCTTCCGTGAAGACTATGAAATCCATAGGTATGAATATAATAGGGAAATCTGGATGAGCATCCGATACCGGAAACAAATACGATCTTATCCTTTTCTACACCGGTTTCCGGCAGTACATTTCTGATAGTGGATAATACTGCATGGGAACCGCAACCTGCACACCATTTTACCGGTGTATCAAGTTTATAATCCTGGGGTGTAACATCAAATTTTTCAGTCATAGCAATTTATTTTTCAAGTAGTTCCCTAAATTTCATTTTTAACTCAGAGATCATAAACGGAAGACCCTGTACCTTATTATATTGCATATATTC
>CBDUPM010000163.1:0-6462 GCA_965369105.1 uncultured Bacteroidales bacterium
GGGATTACTTAAATTTCATCATTACCCCAATGGGTCCAGAACGGCTTTTGAAGAACATTTTATTGAAGCCTCTCATTATCTTGTAAGCAATGATTGCAAAATAAATCTGCATTTTACGGTATCTCCCGAACACAAGCAATTATTTACGGATCTTTCGGAAGAGCTGCGAATCCGTTTCAAGAGAGAAAAGCAGGTGAATTTTAATATAAGTTTTTCTGAACAAAAACCTTCTACCGATACCCTGGCGGTAAATATGGATAATTCACCTTTCAGAAATGACAAAGGAGAACTGGTCTTTCGTCCCGGTGGACACGGAGCCCTGCTTGAAAATCTGAATGACCTGGAAGAGGAGATCGTATTTATCGGGAATATTGACAATATTGCCCCGGATAAGACCAAAGAGCTGCGGATCCGGTATAAAAAGCTATTGGGTGGAGTGTTAATTGAAAAGGTGCAAAAAGTACACAGCATTCTTGAAAGGATTGAAAAGGGTGACAGAAATATAAAGCTTCAGGAGGAAATCCATGAATTGGTGCTCGATTTATCCCCTGAATATGCTGATAAGCTGAACAAAACAGCCAGGGATGACTTTTTCCTGGAGGCCTTTAATTACCTGAACCGGCCCATACGAATTTGCGGAATGGTAAAAAATATCGGGGAACCGGGAGGAGGTCCTTTTTGGGTTAGATCATCCGATGGTTCATTAAGCAAGCAAATCATAGAGAGCTCGCAAATTGATTTGGATAATGAGGAACAAAAGAAGATTTTCCTCTCTTCAAGTCATTTTAATCCGGTTGACCTTGCATGCTATATTCGGAATTTCAAATCTGAGAAGTTTAATTTAATGGATTATCGTGATCCTGAGATGGCTTTTATTTCTAAGAAGTCACAGGGAGGAAAAACCTTGAAGGCTCTTGAATTACCCGGATTATGGAATGGTTCTATGGCTGGCTGGTTAAGTTGGTTTGTCGATGTACCCATAGAGACCTTCACTCCGGTAAAAACGGTATTCGACCTGCTGAGAAAAGAGCATTTTAACCAGTAAGGAAATTGGAAAGAAACAGTGGTTTTATTCTCAAATCATTAGTTAAGATTCCAACCCTCATGAAAGATCATGGGTCCGGGCATTTTAAATACACCTGAGCTGATAGATTCCTACTACTCTTTGCTGCTCCTTGGACCCGGATGGGTAATTTTTTTTATTCCATGCTTTGATTTATCTTAGCTTTCCAAAATTTATTATTTAATGGACTTTTCTATCTACCGTATTCTGATAGTTGATGATGAGCAGGATATTCTTGAGTTTGTCAGCTACAACCTAAAAAAAGAAGGCTTTATCATAGAACTGGCTAAAGATGGAAATGAAGCATTGGAAAAAGCCAGGGAATTTCTCCCGCATTTAATACTTTTGGATGTGATGATGCCAAATATGGATGGCATTGAAACCTGTGAGAATATACGTTCAGATCCAAAATTGTCCAATACCCTTGTGGCATTCCTTACCGCCAGGGCAGAAGATTACAGTCAGATTGCCGGATTTGAAGCTGGGGGTGACGATTATATAACCAAACCTGTAAAACCCAAGTTATTAGTATCCAAGGTCAAAGCCCTGCTGAAAAGATACCAACTGATAAGGGAACAGTTGGATTCGGGTGATAATGATCCGGGCAAAAGTGATATCCGGATAGATCATGAAAGATACCTGGTTATTGTAAAGGGCAAAGAACTTTTTCTCCCCAAAAAGGAGTTTGAATTATTAAACCTGCTTATGTCCAAACCCGATAAAGTCTTTACACGGGAAGATATATTCAGTAAAGTTTGGGGCGATAATATCATTGTGGGAGACCGGACGATAGATGTCCACATTCGAAAACTCAGGGAGAAAATTGGGGACGATTATATCCGAACCATAAAGGGAGTAGGTTATAAATTTAAGAAGTAATCAATTTTCTATAATATAAAAAGGGCGGAATCATTTAAAATGAACCGCCCTTTTTCTGTTCTTAATTCTTACTTATTTTTTTTTGTATATAGCCATTTCCGGTATTTAAAAAATCACGGTCGGCTTCCAGTACACTTGTAACGAACATGACCATATTCTTGGATTCATTCAAAATATCCAAAAACAATAAGGTCACTTTTGTTCCTTTTCCTTCAGTTTTTATACTTTTTATCAGAATTTTCCTGATTCTGTTAATTTCGGTAAGAATATTATCGCGTTGTTTTTTAAGCTCAGTGATATTGTCAAAATTCTTTTGCTTCAGAATATTCAGTGAAAAATTAAAGAATTCAGACATTTTATCGTTAAACTTTAAAACCGTTTCTTCCTGGAATTTATTGAAGGGTGCGTGTGTATTATCCAGATGATTATAAAGCGGGTTTACAATGAATTGAAGGCAATTGGTGACTTCCCTCAGGTAGTCGATAACCTGTACGTAGTTATGCCCGGTTTCAATATCATCGTCACTTAATTGGTCTATCGTATAATGAATGTTGTTTTTTAAAGCTTTGGTTTGCTTTTGAATATCCTTGACCTCAGCTTTAACTTTTCCCATCGCTTTCCTTTTTTGTTTGGTAAAGTTTATAATCGCCAGGTAATAGAGTTTTGACACACTAACAATAACGGATCCTACGGTATTGGAACAATTTTCAATAAGTACGGCAGGCTCCTCTACTTTATAGCTTTCAATTTTCTGATGTTCTTTTTTAGCTTTCTTTTTGTGATACCTGCTGGTACGGATAACAATAAAAATTACAAGAGCGACCATTGCCAATATCGCAACCATGCCTCCATAGCTTAAAATTATACCTATAAGGAAAGCAACCGAGAAAGCACTTACTGCAGTTAAAAACCATCCCCCTACAACGGTTAGCACACCGGTAATCCTGTATACAGCACTTTCACGACCCCAGGCACGGTCAGAGAGGGAAGTCCCCATGGTTACCATAAATGTCACATAGGTAGTTGATAAAGGTAGTTTAAGGGAAGTACCAATGGAGATAAGGATAGCCGCAACCACCAGGTTAACTGAAGCCCTTACCAGGTCAAATGCAAGGATTTCGTGCTTTTTCCTGTCTCTTTTACGAAGCATGGACTGATCGAACCTGCTGTCAATAAAATTTCGCACAGGTTCCGGAGTGTAACGTCTCAAAAACACACTAATATCCATGGAAATCCTCACAAGTACTCTTGCAAAACCGGAAGAACGGAATTTCTCATCTCCGGCATTTTGATTACTTAAATCGATGGTAGTGGCGGTAACAGATCTGGATTTCTTTGAAAACCTCAAAGTTAGGGCCATGATAAGTCCGGCAATCAAAAGGAAGAGGGTGGGTGTTCTCACTTTTTCGGTCAGGATGGACATCTGGAAGGCATCTGCAGCCAGGCCCTGATCCTGGAAAGCGGTGAATGATTCATAACCGGCAAGGGGGACCCCGATAAAGTTTACCAGGTCATTACCGGCAAAAGCCATAGCCAGTGCAAAAGTTCCTATCAATACAATGATTTTCAGAATATTGACTTTTGCAAAACTAACAAGGAACTGGAAGAGGACTGCTCCAACAAGGAAACTCATGATAATTATTCGCAGGCTATTATCATTAATCCAGGCAATGGTTTCGGAACTCATAAATGAGGCTCCTTTGGATCCTTTTATCAGGATGAAATAACTAAGGGATGCAATCGCGACACCTCCCCAGAATCCGCCAAAGAACTTGATCGTCTTTTTAATTTCAAAAGAAAACAGCAATCGTATCAGCCATTGAATTATGGCTCCCACTGAAAAAGCGATGACAATGGAAATAAAGATACCTGAAACAATGGCCAGTGCCCGGTCTGAATTTATATATTGAGATAATGTGGACAGGCTTTCTGCGGCCTGGGTTATTTTAACAATCGATACCGCTACCGCTGAACCCAGGAGTTCAAATACAATGGATACGGTTGTAGAGGTAGGCAGACCGAAGGTATTAAACATGTCCAGTAGTAAAATATCGGTAAGCATTACCGCCAGGAAGATGATCATGATTTCATTAAAGAAAAACATGTCGGGATGAAAAATTCCTTTTCTTGCGACCTCCATCATGCCATTAGAAAAAGTTGCTCCCACCAGGATTCCAAGTGCGGCAACTGCCATGATTACATTGAAAGAGGCAGCTTTTGAACCAATGGCTGAGTTAAGGAAATTAACGGCATCATTACTAACCCCAACAATCAGGTCGGAAATCGCCAATGCAAATAAAATCACAACAATGATTACATAATAGTATTCCATGGTTTTAGGTTTGTTTTAGGAAACAATAATACCCCTTTTAGCCATTGACCTTATTAATTAAACATCATTATAATATTAATTAATTGTTACATTTTATGGGAGGGAATACCTGAACTGAATTATACCCTATTCGCCAAAGCTTGAGGTAAATGCCTGTAGTTTAATGGATAATAAAAAACCTTCTAAAAAATCATTCCAAATCTTTAAGAATTTGATATGCGTTTTTCAGAAGGCCTTTATGGGGTTTATAAGACTTTTATTTACTTTGATTTTACACGCGTACTCTCATTTATCCAGCAGCCAAAACTATAATTGTCCCCTTCTTTTAAGCTTCTGAAAAAGGTTTCTTCAACATTGGGATAGCCATTTTTGTATTGAGAGATCAGGTCATTTGCTTTAGCTGAAACAGTTGGATCAACCGCTTTGGCTTTTATGCAATAATCAACTGCCAGCCAGTAAATGGCCTGCCGGTCAAATTTTTCAACATTACAGGATTTTATTCCTTCAATCAATGCGGATGCAACAATGAAATAGGGTTCACCCCAATCGGGTTTGTTTTTAATGGCTTCCATAGCATATTCTCTGGCCTTCACAGGATTGGAAAGCTTACTCAGATAAACCAGTGCCATTTGATGCAGATAAAGTGCTTTTTGGTTCGGATCTTCCTCATATTTAATGGCAAGCTCCAAAAATTCTGTTGCTTTTGTAAAATTTTCGTTCTGCAGATTGAATTTGGCAACTTCATATGCCACCGAAGGATCCGGATCCAGTTTCATCAATCGCTCATTTGTTTCTGCAAAAAACGGAGTGTTATCAAAACCGGAAGAGGTCATAAGGTCAATTGCCAGCTTAATCATATCAGAATTTTCACCGTCTTTTTCAAATACGGGGGCAAAAACTTTTTCAATTCCTTCTGCATCCTTAATATTAATATTTTCTATTATTTTTTCAACCACATTTTCAGCACGTTTTACTTTTGCAATGCTTTTCTTTTGATCGATAAGCTCCTTGAAAATACCCATGGATAACATGTAATTGCCAAGAAATTCTTCGGTACTGATCATGTCCTGTTGATACATAGCGGCACCTGTCTGTATAAGACCGGTAACCGTATTCAGGTCATAATCGCCTTCCGAAAGCTCTGTGGATCTTTTAAAAGCGGAATATGCATCAGGGAATGCCGCTTGATTGTATTTAATAATATCAACTCCTTTTCTGCCCAGAACATATGCTTCATCACCAAAATACTCAATTCGTTTATCATAAATAAGCATCAGGGTGTCAAAAAGCTCAGCTTTTCTGGAGTCAACTGTTTCTTTTTCAATAAGATGTTGAAATATTTTCGCCCCGCTGATATAAATATTTTTTCTGGAAGCCGGGCAATTAGCAAATAATTTCCTCCATGAAGGAAGAGCATAATCCGGCAGATCAATTTCCATAAATTCCGCCAATGTGGAGAGGTCATAGGCGCACTGGATTCTGCTCAGACTGTCTGGTCCGTATTTAGGATTCAGATGAGGTTCAAGGTCCTGAGAATAACTACTTATCAAGAATAAGGATAACAGGAAAGTGGTTAGTACTTTTAAGTTAAAGTACCTGGTCATAATGGTAAAATTTTAAAGGTTTCATTGAAATATTTCAAAAATCGTGCAAAAGCCCAAAATTATCAAAATTATCCGGGTTTATCTTATTTTTTCGCTTGAAAATTCCGTGGAAAAATCTTTCATGCAACTAAAATTGATTATATTAGAGCGAAAAGGCATTTTCTGAATATTTTTATTCAAAAAAAAAATTGTAAATTTATTCAGTTTCGGTATTTATTTGGGATTGCTGGGAGGAATATTCATTTTTCAAAATTTATAACCATGAAAACTACTCGAACAGTCCTTATTCTATTATCTGTTATAATTGTTTTACCCATTATAGGTTATTTTTTATGGATTATTCAGAAAGATCGAATTCTGGATTTGATGATAATAAATAAAACAGTCCTAACAGAAAATTCCAATGAGGTAAAGTCTTTAAACTATGTTCTTAATTACAAAAAAATCCTGAAGTCAACCGAAAATACCTATGACTATAACCGGGATTATTTTGGATTTTTTCCTCAGCCCGTGTATGAAGGTGAGTATATTAAGTCATTTAAAATGGAAGATGTCGAAAGCATTTCAGATCAATATGACGGACT
>CBDUPM010000164.1:0-6423 GCA_965369105.1 uncultured Bacteroidales bacterium
CTTGAAAACAGGAGTACCTTCCATGTCATCTTCTCCGACAAGGGTAACTTTGTGACCTTTTTCTTCCCAGTTATAAAGATCTCCTTCCATATCAGCCATTTGTTTGGCATTTTTCACTTCATTTTCACCCATATCCACAGGTTCCATACTTCCTGTCCAGGGCATGATTGACCATCCGGTCTCACCGTCAAAAACCTGCACCAATTTCATTCCCTGAATTTCCGCTTCCATTCTCATCATTCCCGGGCGTTTTTGATAAAGAACCATGGGTAATTCCATTCCCATCTGAACAACTTTTCCTTTCATGATCATGGATTCAACTTCTAGTGTTTTTTCAAGACCTATGGTCTCAAAATGAGATTCAAGGATTTCATCTAAATCCTGGGCAACTAAACAAAAGCTACCTGCAAAAAGCAGAAGCATGGCAAATGAGAGTACTTTTTTCATAATAAAGGTTTTAATTTGATTTCTATATAATACAATTTCATTTACTACTTGTTCGAAACGGAACTTAAATTTATAATAACCTGACGAATTTTACACAGGTTTTTCAGCAGGTCTGGCATTTTATTTAAAATCAGCATATTTGCCCCATCCGAAAGCGCATTTGCAGGATCGGGATGGGTTTCAATAAAAATACCATCCACGCCAACTGCGATTCCCGCCCTGGCAATGGTTTCAATTAGTTCAGGTTTGCCGCCGGTTACACCGGAAGATTGGTTGGGCTGTTGAAGAGAATGGGTAATATCCAAAACCACCGGTTTTCCCAGAGAGGCCATTTCAGGAATCCCGCGATAATCGACTACCAGGTCAGAATATCCGAAAGTAGTGCCTCTTTCCGTAATCATTACCTTCTCGTTTCCGGATTCAATAATTTTGTCAATAGCAAACTTCATGCTACCGGGTCCTAAAAACTGTCCTTTCTTCACATTGACAAATCTTCCGGTATCTGCCGCTGCCACCAGCAATTCCGTTTGTCTGCATAAAAAAGCCGGAATTTGCAAAATATCGACATATTCAGCTGCCATTTTAGCTTCTTCAGCGGTATGTATATCGGTTACCAGGGGCAAGCCAAATTCCTCTTTTACCTTAGCCAGTATTTTCAGAGCTTTTTCATCTCCAATTCCTGTGAAGGAATCGAGCCTCGAACGATTTGCTTTTCTGTAGGAAGCTTTAAAGACATAAGGAATTTTTAAATCGTCTGTCAGGCGGTTTAAATATTCTGCAATTTCCATTACATTCTTTTCGCTTTCAACCACGCAGGGACCAGCCAATAAAAAGAAATTTCCAGAATCGGTATATTTCAGCCCGTCTATTTTTTCCAGGAGTTTATTCATTTGCAATCAGTATTACTTATAGCGGTTTTTCCAAAGTTTATTCAGGTAGGTTTTCATATCTTTTTCCCTGGCTGTATTTCCGGGCTCATATATGTTTTTCTCTTCCAGTTTTTCAGGGAAATAATTTTCATCCACAAAATGATCATCATATTTATGTGCATATTTATAATCTTTTCCATAACCCAGCTCTTTCATTAATTTTGTGGGAGAATTTCTAAGATGCAGGGGTACAGGTAAATTTCCGGTATTTTGCACGATTTCCTGGGCTTTATTTATGGCTGCATAGGCAGAATTTGACTTGGGAGATGATGCAAGGTAAATGGTCGCCTGGGAAAGGATTATCCGGGATTCCGGCCATCCGATATTATTTACGGCATCAAAACAGGAATTAGCAATCAGCAATGCATTTGGATTTGCTAAACCTACATCTTCACTTGCCAGAATGAGCAGGCGACGGGCAATAAATTTAACATCTTCTCCTCCCTCAATCATCCTGGCCAGCCAGTAAACGGCTGCATCAGGGTCACTTCCCCTGATGGATTTGATAAAAGCAGAAATGATATCATAATGCATTTCACCATTTTTATCATAGATGGCCAGATTTTGCTGTATAACGGACTTTACCAGGTCATTGGAAATTTCAATTTTTTCTTTTCCTTCTGAAAGCTGAGAATTGACCACTATTTCAAGTGCATTATAAAGTTTCCTGGCATCTCCTCCGGAGTATTGGAGTAATGCTTCTGTTTCTTTGAGTTTTATTTTTAGATTTTTCAGGTCATAATCATCTTTCAGGGCCTTTTTAAGCAAAGTTTCAAGGATTTCTTTACCCAGGCTTTCAAGAACATATACCTGGCAACGGGATAATAAAGGTGAAATGACTTCAAATGAGGGATTTTCAGTGGTTGCACCAATCAGGGTTATGGTTCCTTCTTCAACGGCGCCCAATAATGAATCTTGCTGGGATTTGCTGAAGCGATGAATCTCATCTATAAAGAGAACAGGTGAGGGTTTACTAAAAAATTTTTGTTGCCTGGCCTTTTCAATGTTTTCCCTAACGTCTTTTACGCCAGAATTTATGGCACTCAGGTTATAAAACGGTCTTTCCAGTTGATTGGCAATAATTTTTGCCAGGCTGGTTTTTCCCACACCCGGAGGCCCCCAGAGAATAAAGGAGCTCAGATGCCCGCTTTCAATCATTTTTCTGATAACCCCTTCTTTCCCAACCAGTTTGTCCTGACCTGCATACTGATCAAGATTTACCGGACGCATTCTGTCGGCCAGGGGTTGATTTGAAACCATAATTATAAAATTAATTTATAAAGATATAAAAAAAGTGGATGTTGGGCGCCGGGTATCGGTGGACTCGTTGCTGCCCCTGAAAAACAACACTAATTCTCAGGAGAAGGCAGCTAATCCCAAATTGTGAAAATCCCGGGGGCACTTTCATCACCATCCATGCAACTTAATTTTTTAAAAAGGGG
The DNA here is from genome assembly GCA_965369105.1 of uncultured Bacteroidales bacterium. Lineage (GTDB taxonomy): Bacteria > Bacteroidota > Bacteroidia > Bacteroidales > JAGLSB01. The sequence continues at coordinate 2,819 of CBDUPM010000164.1, forward strand.
TCTTTTGAGTAGTTGAATATTCCGGATTCGGTTTTTTTATTGAGGCAAAGGCAAATGTTGAAAATTAAAAAAAAAGGGGTTTTGTTTTTTTCTAAATTTATAAATTGAATAAGACTTTGAAATCTTTTATTATAAAATTTTCAGCTTATTGTTTAAAGTTTATAAAACTTTATTCTTTTTATTGGCGTATAAAAAGAACATGAATTTAAACGGAACCTGGTTATAAAAAATAAATCTATGAAAAAATTTAAAATTATTTCTATTTGCATTGTTCTGGCAGGGCTATCATATTCAGGTGCTGCCCAGCTTAAACAGGTTGACTTTATCAAAGGGGGACCTGATTTTCTGACGGATGCCCAGACTCTTTTTCAGGAATATCTGACACCCTATGCAAATGCTTTTGGCGCGGATCTAAATGCAGGCTGGTATAATACCGGAAAACCCCATAAACCATTAGGATTTGATGTGACAATTACATTTAATGCGGCATGGGCTCCGGTGATGGACAGAACGGTTGATTTAAGTACATTAGGTCTGGATGCGACCATTGTGGGTGATCCGGTTTCACCGACAGTTGCCGGAAAAAGGACAAATGATCTTCCGAGAGTTTCCTATATGGTGGATAATCCCGTTCCGGGTGGCGACCCAATTACCCTGGGAAGCTTTGATATGCCAAATGGAACAGGAATTAACGTGATTCCATTACCCATGGCTCAATTAGGACTTGGATTACCCTTCGGGACGGATGTCTCTGTCAGGTTTCTGCCCAGTTTAGATCTTGGAAAAGTCGGAAATATTGGCTTATGGGGAGTTGGAATAAAACACAGTATTTTTCAGCATATCCCTGTATTGAAAAGAGTTCCGGTAATTGATGCCAGCCTCCAGGGAGGATTTACCAGGTTAAATACTTATGCCAATCTTAACTACCGTCCCGATGCCCTCTCTCCTGCAACGGATATTACTACGCTACCATTTGATTTCTGGAACGACCAGAAGGTAGGGCTTGCGGTTGATGCATGGACAGTGAATATTGTGTTTTCCCAAACCCTGCCCGTTATTACTTTTTACCAGGCAATAGGTTATGCAACCACCAGTACAAATGTGTATATGTCAGGAATGTTTCCCTACGCGACTGTTGAAATGGATGGAGACCTGGTGGTAAATGATGATTCTTACTTTGAAGATCCAATTGATGTGGAAATTCAGAATAATAAAGACTTGAGGCTCAATGCCGGTTTCAGAATAAAATTAGGAGTTCTGACCCTGCATGCTGATTATACCAAGGCGAATTATTCAGCTGTAACTGCCGGAATTGGAATTAGTTTCAGGTAGTATATTTTGAAAATATTAAGAAACCCTGTTTTATCATCTTGATTTGACAGGGTTTTTATTTTAAAGGCAAGTTTAATGCCCGGTATGAGCCGGAGTTATAGTGAATATTCCTAATTTAAAGAAGGAGGATAAAGCCTGTATTTGTCTGATGTTTAATCCGGAAAATTCATTTTTCTTTTAAAAAACTTTCAAGTGTTTCTAAAAATAATACTGGTTCTTCAATAAATGGAGAATGCCCGGAATTATTAAAAATATACAGTTTCGTATTCTTTATTTTTGTATCCAGTTCCCTGGCCATTAGGGGGGGAGTAATTTTATCATGTGCTCCTGTAATCAGTAGTACAGGTACATCAATTAGATTTAATTCAGATGCAAGATCATAATTTCTGATCATTTTGAGCCATTTTGATCTTGGAGGAGGTGGCTTGTTTTTATCCCCCGGACTTATCGCCAGTTCTTCATAATAGTTTTTATCAAAAAAACTTTGACTGGAATTCAGGTTGTCCAGTCTTTTGTGATTATACAGATTATTGAATCCTAAAATGATTCTCAGTCCATAATACCGGCTTAACCAGAATTCCTTTTGCAAGGGGTGAAAGGATTTGTGCAGGCCGTGTTTTTTAATGATTTTCCAGCCTGAAGTGCCCCCGGCTAAAATTAGTCTGGAAACTTTCTCTTTATGCCTGATTGTAAAAGCGATGGACAATAAACTCCCCATACTATGGCCCAGAACGGGTATAGCCTGACTGATTTTAAAATGTTCCAGACAGTCCATTGCACAGGAAATAATCTCATTAATAGTTAACTCCGGATTCCTGGTTGATCGGAAGGAACCGGGAGGGTCAAAACTCAGAATGGTATACCCGGATTTTACCAGAAGATCTGCAAGCCTAGACTCCGCAACCGGTCTGTAAGTTGAGGCATGCGGGTAGGGCATTAAGAAAATATAAGGACCCTTTCCTCTTTTATAGAAAGCAATCCCGTCTCTGATCTCCATGACTTGATCTTTCATCCTTCAGGATTTTAGTTATGATGCAATTTGAAAATTTGAATAAATTTTTTCGGTTCAATCATTCCCCATTTATTCTTTTTCATTTCCCGGAAGCTTACTTCAATAGATTCCGGATTCAGTCCAAGCCTTATTCCTGCTTTACGAAGATAATCAAGTTCATTTTCTGTTACATTCATATCAACATTTGCAACCATAAGCAACCTTTGAAATTGCAATATCCTGTCCATTTCTGATTCGGGAGCCTGAAATACTGTTTCTTTTTCAAGAAGGTGTTTAAAATTTGTCTCATCAATATCCAGTAATTCTGAAATCTTTTTAAGGAATTGATATTCCTCCTTACTGATTTTTTGATCCACGCGTGCCAGTTTAATTAACTGGGCCAGCAGGCTCAGGTTTTCTTGCTCATTCATTTCTTTTTATTTACTGTGGCTAAGAAACCATTCATAGAGCTTTGGATTTTTATATGTTTCTGTCCACGAATCATGACCCGCATCAGGATAGATGGTAAATATTACGCTGGCTCCCAGACTTTTCAAAGCGATAACCATGTTTTCTGATTCTGAAATGGGAATTACGGTATCCTTAGCCCCATGGAAAACCCAAAAAGGGATGTCAGAAATCCAGCCTGCATAAGGAACCGGTGTAGCTCCACAAACCGGGGCAACTGCTGCAAAAACTTCCGGATATTGTACCGCCATTCTCCATGCACCATAACCTCCCCGGCTTAATCCTGTCAGGTAAATTCGTTTTTCATCCACGTTGTACTTTTTAATTATTTTATCCAATAAAGCCTTAAGGGCAAAATCATCCCAGAGTTTTTTTTCATGAGGATTTTGAGGAGACAATACAATAAACGGAATATCTTCCCCGGCTTCTATCAAATTCGGGATTCCGTTTTTTTTAACCAGTTCAATATTGTTACCTGATTCGCCTCCGCCATGCAGGAACAAAATCAAGGGAAATCCTTCTTTATTTGTTTTTTCATATCCGGAAGGCAGATATAAAAGATAATTAATTTGTGTTTTATTGTACTTTAAGCTATAGTCTTTCTGCTGGGCCTTAACCGGAATAATGAATAATGTCAGACCCATTATGAAAAGGATGCTAATAATTTTTTGTTTATTGATTTTCATGGTCAAAAGGAGTTATCGGAATATTTGTCAGTTATTCAAATTGTTATTGATTAAAAATGGCTAGAATGGCATAAAAAACGATTATATTTTTATTTGCCCGGTATTTGCAAAGTAATATCATATAAAAA
>CBDUPM010000165.1:0-6345 GCA_965369105.1 uncultured Bacteroidales bacterium
TGATCGGGGCTGATATTCAAAGACAGGGTGTATTGACGACATTGACCGCCGTCGTGGCCGTCAGCACCGTCACCGCGATGAGCGTGCAGTTGCTGCAGTGGGTCCTGTTTTGAAACGCCTGGTTCAAATGCTGAGGAAATACCCGGGTACAAAAACAAGGGGTAGTGATACAATTGCTAATCCTGTAAAGATGAAAATGTCTTTCCTTAGCCCAGCCCTGCTAAAAGAGAAAATACTGAGATAGTTTTTTCCATCCCTCCTGAAAAGAATGAACAAAAGTGCTATACTCACAAAGTTTGTAAGTGTGGCAGTCAGCAACCAGTATTTTTCTGAAGTTTCCCATGAATTGATTACAAGGGCAATCAGTGCCTGAAAAAAAATGAATAAAGCAAGCCTGCTTATAAGGATTAGATAAACAGATTTATTTGAGAATATATCTGAATGTTTTATTGAGTCTGTATACATTGCTTATCAATATTTTTATTTTTTTCATTTGCTAAAGCGTATAATTCCTATAAAAGCTTTATCGTTTCACTTTTTTAATTGTTTGGCTTATTTCTAATATTTCTTCAAAACCCTTTAATAATTCATACTAAAATTTACCTCTTTAGCTGTCTCTGAAATAAGGGAGAAGCCGATTTTCATTTTATTATATGAGTAAATATACCTGTACTTCAGATAATTCCTGGCATCATTAATAAAATTCAATGTATCATCAACACCGGGAGCATTAGTGAAAATAATTATTGCTGAGTTAAGATTGGCAAAAATCATCATATGACAATAAAAGGTACCCTCACTGCCATAATGGTAAAATATTGAATCCGTTTCAAAATCGTTATACCAACCCATTGCATACTTTTCTTTCCCTGATAATAAATACAGAAAATTTTTGGCCGACACATATCCATCTCTCTTTTTCAGACCAGCCATAAATTGTTTTACAAATTTTGAGAAATCAATGATATTGACATGAATATTTCCTGCTGGTGCCAGAATAGGATCATTATATATCCGTGCTTCATCAGGTGATACCGGCTCGAGATTATTTCCATTAATCCTTTGATGCCCCCAGGGCTGCATAGGGTCGAAACGGTTTGGACGCCCAAAACCAAGGTCCATACCCATTTCAGTTGCAAGATTTATTGCCAATTCTTCCCATGTCTTTCCGGTTACTTTCTCCATCATACAGGCAGCCAGGCTGTAACCGGAGTTTCCATAATTTAATCCTTCAACATCCAGGGGTTTTAATGTAAGGGCATACCTGCAAAATGCCCTGCGCCTTTCAAAATCTGTACCTGTAAAATTTGGCATATCATCGTATACTAGCTTACCGGTTCTCTTATCAATATGTGTTTCGTGTTTATTCAAGGGATGTAATTTCGTCCTGTGAGATAATAAATCACCCAGGGTTAAATCTTCATATTCCTTCCTGGCATTTTCTTTCCATTCAGGAATAACCGAAAACAATTTTGAATCCCAGTTTAAATGACCATCTTCAATACATTTAGCAGCCATTAGTGACGTCAGCGATTTCCCCAATGAACCTATCTGGAAATGATTAGTAATATCTATTTTCTTTTCCGAACCACTAAAAATATTTCCTTCCACTCCAGACATAATTCCTTCCTCATTCAGCACGGCCCAGGCACAACCAGGGATCATATAATAATCCATGCAGCCCCCAATGCCATTTTCTTTAACTTCGGAGAATTTTAGGGGTGTTTGTTCGGGAATGGGATCTTCTGTTTTTTCACATGAAGCAAAAACAACCGAAATAATTGTATAGTACCAAAACCATTTAATTGCAGATATCATTGAGTTTCATTTTATAGTTTGTAAGAAAAAGTTTTAATAAATGAAGGGATGTATGGAAGTTGCAAAATCAAAAGATTGGTTGGAACTGCCATTTTTCAAAAGAGACAGGTTATGATTCATTAGAGATAAATTTACAACTCACATTATTATTCTAATTTCTCAATAATCTGTAACATTATACTGAATATCTTTTAAGCTGTAACGACCATAAACAAAATCACCTTCGGGATAATGCCAAATTGCTTCCCCATAATTGGCAAGATTAAACCCATTTATCGATTTGTATTTTTTAAGGGGAGTTGAAAATTTATACTTTTTCATCTCATTGACATCATACCTGTCGCAGGACTCAAAATTCACTAATTGCCCCTGGTTGTTGAAATACAGAATAGCAGATATTGCAGTATTATAATTATGAAAGGTGGCTTTAACTGATTTATCATCAACTTCTTCCCATGAAATTCTTTTGTCGGTTAAAGTTGCTGGTGCAAGAAAACACATATCATTAAAAAAGGTAACAGTTTCAGCTTCGAATATTTCATTTCCGCTTACTTCAACCACAGGAATTATTGAAAATAATTTTATGGTCATGATTGATTTTTCTCCTTTATACATGTGATAACCCCGTGTAGGGAGTCCTTTTACCTTTGCTTTAAGAAAGAAGAATCGTTCAGGAACATCATAAAAATTGTTTTGTTCTGCTGTCAGTGTAAACCATTCCTGGTTTCTGCCCCTCATTTCGGCAACAAAAGAAACCTTTACATTTTTTACCCTGGGTTTGTTTAAAGCCCCGGTATATTCTATATATCGTTGAACAAGATCAGGCAGGTGTTGAATGTCCTCTCCGGTAAGAATTTCTTCCTCTGTACTAATTGTCCGTTCAATACCCTCGATGAAATCAGTTCTGTATTTATTCTCAAAACTCCGGGTTTGGAAGCCAATAAAAGAGACTATAAGAATAATTATGTTTGCAATCATTCCAAATTTTGTGTCCTGCCATATCATGATAATCAGATAGGTGGATATAGTAATAGCAATAAAAGCTATAATATACCACCAATCCACTTTTACCAGGTAAGATATGCCTGATGCAAGGAACAGAATGAAAGCAAGCAGCCATACTATTCCTGAAGTTCTGGAAATATCAGCATTAAGCTGGTCAATTTGTGCCAGCTTATAAGCTTTAAGAAAGCCAATCAAATGGATGGCTCCATGTAGTAGGATCAATATTGAAAAAATATACTTCATTTTGTTTGGTTTAATTATTTCACAATTATTTCATTACTATTTCTTCGATAAGAATAGGGCATTGGTTTAGAATAGCCAAAGCGTATTAAGAGCAATGGTGTCAGGTCATTCAATTGGAAGTGCTGAATTAATTTTTCCCTGACCGATATCTCCTCACAGGGCATGTTGACATGAGCATGATTAATATTCAGACTGGCTGCCCTGAGGCCAAATCGCTGAAATGACCGTCCCAGATTTATCCAGTTTTCCGTATTGTTTTTTTCAACCATAAACAGAACTAAACCTGCTGAATTATGGATTGTCTTTTTCCATCTTTTGGCTTCACTTTTAGCACTTATAAGATTTAAAATTATCAGTTTTCCCAACCAGGCCGGTACACCGGGAAAACCCATGGAAGAGAACCAGATTCCATCGCCAGATTTTCTGGCAGAATTCCTGTTGAAACGGATCCAGCTTGCCAGCTCCTTCGCAAAGGCCTTGTTTTCAAACTGTAGATTACTACCTTCAATTATGTATTTTGTTAATGCTTCGATTTCCTCTTTTTCAGTAAACACTTTATAGGAAATACCCGGTTCCATACTATCATTAAAAAGTAGTTGTACTTTATCCCTGCTCATTTTTTCCGGTAGATATGCAATACGTGTTACCTGTCTTTTGTTGATATAATCAAATAAATCTGATTTTTCAGGAGTGCCTGCAGCAGATAATTCAATAAGAATGTTTGTTTCCGATCTACCTGATTCAAGATTTACTTCGGTAGTAAAACCATACAGTTTTGCTGCTATCATCAGGTTTTCCAAGGCACATCCAAGGCTGATGTACAAAGCATGATTATCCTTATCCACAATTGGAAGAGCACGTGTAAAATCAGGACTGATGGTAACACTCTTTTCGTCGTACTTAAATTTCCAGGGCTGTGTATTATGCCCTGATGGTGCCTGGGAGGCAAACTTAATTAGCTGTTTAATTTTAACTTCTTTTATCATTGGGTATATCATTTAAATTTAAAACTTAAACCACCTTTCAAAAAACTTGATCCCGGCATTTCGAAGGTATCCTGGTTGTAATAATCCTCATAATTCTGGCTTCCACGATACATATCGAAATAAAACCCTAGCTTGCTGCCATTATTAAATTGAATGGGATAAGCGGAGATTCCACATGTCAAACCGGCTGACCATGGATTAACTGACCAGCCCGGTAAAGAAATCCCAACATCATTTGCAGAAATAAAATTGAATTGACCTATGGCACCCACTTTCAATTGGATATCGGCTCCGGGTGCCAGACTCCTGAAGAGAACAAAATTATAGCTAAGAGGCAGCATAATTTGAGAAAGCTGTATACGTCTTACCCCAAAATAGAAATTACCCGCATCTGTATAATTGAATGTTTGATAATTATACATGTAATCGATACCGGCTTCCACCTGGTTTCTTTTTAAGTGACGGTTGATATGTATGCCAGCATTATACCTTATTTGGGTTGCACCTGAAAACGCATCAACAGTGGCTTCGGCAGGTGCAATTGCATTTGGCACTACAGTCATATCGGTATTTTCGGTAATGCCTCCATGATTAAATCCGGCATGCACCGAATAATGATATTTCTTTGTATCAGAAATTTTATTTGTGGAAACACAAGATGCTGCAAGGACCGTTGTCAGGATGACGAACATATTTTTAAAATTTTTCATTGCATTAGTTTGACTTATTTTTATTTTTATTCATCAGTTCAGGGTTTAAATCTTCAATTCACTCAATTGGGACCTATATTTACAGAAGATAAGCGGTTAGGAAGAAAAATATCCCGCATACCCAATCCCCCCCGAAAAGCAAAAAATACATAAAGGATGGTAAACAGTCCGTCAATTATCCCTGTGAACCAGAAACTCGAGGGGAAATCTTTTACAAATCCCATATAAGCATAGAGTTGAATAACATAAAAAGACCTGCCTAAGATCAGACAGCCAACATTGAATGAATAGCGCCCCATATTAAATGCTGACAGAAACTGCAGGTAGGCAAAACATATAAAGAATGATCCCAGAAATACAGAATAGAAAGGATCTGTGGGTGGGTCATTGATTTTTCTGCCTGTTCCAATAAAGAATATATAAAGGATGCCTGCAATGGTATCCCATAAGCCACTCGCGAAAAAAGTTAGAGCCAGGGGTTTCAAAGGATTTGATTTCATGGCATATTAGTTTTTAAATCTTTTTTATTTAATTATTTATTTCAGAAGGCTGATCTGCCAGCTCATTTTTTCCTGCATTTACATCATTCTTCAAAATCTGATGCATTCTTTCGGGCTCTTCGAACAAGGGGCTGTGAGCTGACTGTTTAAATGTATAGAAGCCTTTCAGTGGAGCATTAATCTCCTCATAATACTTCTTTGCCAGGGGGTAGGATACCGTATAGTCGTAAATCCCATGAAAAAAATAGACCGGGATATTTATTGAATTTACCTGTTTGACCAAATCCGTGGCAACCATTTCATCCCACAATGGGTGAACTCCAGTTTGGGCTTTCCCTCGCCATAAATTGAATTTTTCCTTTAAAGTGTATTCCCTGCAGGTCAAGGAGGGAATAAACAAACCGCTTATTACTGATTTCATGTCATGTGTTGTGCCAATCCCAAGCCTGTGCATTGCCTGGTCACGCAGCTTGAGGTATCCATAGGGAATCTTATCTGTAACTGGTGATGCTTCAAGTTTTCGTGCCATCTTTCTGTTTCCCGCCTCCCTGAATTTCTTCAGCATATATTCATGAGCCATCCTTTCCGATTTAAGGTGTTCCGACATCTGGCCAATTCCTATATAGGCATGGTAAAGCTCAGGAGTACTGGCTGCAGCCTGGATACCTATGAAGCTTCCTCCTGAGCGAGCCATCAGGTAAATCTTTTCCTTCCCAAAACGGGTACGAAGGTAATTTGTCAGCTCTTTTGTATCGGATATGAGTTGATCCAGGTTCATACTCCCGGAGGGGATACTGACGTTGTACGAAAGTCCTGAGCCGCGCTGTTCCCACCATACCACGGTATAGTAGTCTTCAAGCCCGGCCGGATAATTCCGGTTGAGGAAATAATCAGGGAGTCCTCCGTGAAGGTAAAGCAAAACAGGGTTTTCCTTGTTTTTGCTCTTGATGAACATTCCCTGCCTCAATCCTCCGATATTTACAAAGGTTTTTTCTGAAATGCTTCCCGGAACCCTAACTCCTTCTTGATCAACAAATGCTTCAGGCTTTCCCGGACTGTATACCAATAATACTGTCACAAAGC
>CBDUPM010000166.1:0-6328 GCA_965369105.1 uncultured Bacteroidales bacterium
CATAACACCCCTGATGCCGATAGCATCTGTTGGTTCAGATCTGTTTCCTCTTCCAATCTGGAATTATGAATTTCCTGGTTAACCAGGTTATAAAGGAATTGCATATTTATAACCCCATCCACGCCGGTGGATTCCCGATCGACCGGACTTTTTACAGAGGCGATTTTTGCCGCGCAGGGAGTCACGTAAAAAATACCGGTTTCATCCTTTTCGGCACCTTCACTTTCCAGTTTGTCGCGCATATACTGAGCTGCAAGATCGATGGGAGGTTTTATTTTTGCAATATGGTCGACCAGGGAGGGAAATCTTACCTGGATTAACCGGATGACAGCCGGACAAAAAGAGGAAATTTTGAATGAATCTGACCTGTCTTCCCTTTCTTCTTCATAATCATGCAGAATAAAACCAATCGTATTTTCAACTTCAAATACCTGCGTGAATCCGAGTTTTTTCAGTGCGGCATAAATGTGACCCGTTTTAATTTTTTCAGGAAACTGTCCGAAAAATACTCCCGGTACCAGCAATACTTTCGTTTTATACTGACTTATAATTGAAAAGTCATCCTGTTCAACAATGATGGCCTGCTGCGGACATACTACGGCACAATCGCCACAGTCGATACACTTATTATCATTAATGATTGCCAGTCCGTTTTTTACACGTATAGCCCCTGTAGGACATGCTTTCATGCAATGTGTACATCCTATGCACTTTTCCTCAACTACATGCAAGGCATGATGAAAATACTTTATTTCCTCATTTTTAGATTTCACCCTTTAAATAATTGATCATTATAACTGTAGTTCCCTTATTTACTTCAGATTCAATCCTGAATTCATCGCTGTTTTTTTTCATATTAGAAAGGCCCATTCCTGCCCCAAATCCCATTTCCCTGACCTTTGGACTTGCGGTGGAATAACCTTCCTCCATTGCCAGGTCAATATCATGGATTCCCGGCCCCTCATCTTCCAGAATAATTTTCACCTTCCCTGTATCCACCTCCACCCTGATAATTCCCCGGTAGGCATGTGCAACTATATTTACTTCTCCTTCATACAGAGCCACCACTATCTTTTTAATCAGGAGAGGGTCAATTCCCAGCTGCCTGAGTATTTTTTTCACAGAACTGGCAGCATTGCCTGCATTATTAAAATCTCCCCCCTCAACCTTATAATCAAAATTCATAGTTTAATAAATTGCTTTGAGTCCCAACTTAAACAACTTTCCGGCCAGGTAAAAAACAGAATGTTTGCTTTTTAATAAAACCAGGTCCGTTTCCTGTGCCAGTTTTATCATATCCATTCCCGGTTTTTTTCCCCTGGCAATTATGATGGCTTTTATTTCTGACATTTCCGCTGTTCGTATTGCCTGAATATTGCATAATCCGGTCACCAGCAATACCGATGATTTATCCAGCGTCAGCACATCTGACATAAGATCAGATGCAAATCCCCATTCTATTTCTTCCTCCAACCGCTGTCCTCCGGTAACAATCTCCAGGCCTAAACCCTCTACTATATCCTTTATCTTCAACTTTTTAGATTTTATATGTTATTTTTATAACAATAGACGTGGCGTGTTGTATATATCTATGGAATTGCAAATATAATTCAATATTAGCTATTGAATAAATCTTGTTATTAAAATAACAATAATAAATATTAATTCTAAATAATGTGTTGATTTGGGAGGTAATTTACCCTCATTCAGGCATTCATTTTTGAAATAAAAAGATAATCGGCCTTATCTTTAGAATGCAGACAGGTTAGCAAAAGCAGAAAGGAAAGTCTCAAAATTGAAACTTTCCTTTATTGTAAGCAATATTAAAGGCATTGACTGCCGACTAAATAATAAATCTTGATGGATCAGGGCTTATTTAATATCCAGCAATTCCACTTCAAATATCAACATGGAGTTAGGGGGAATGACATTCCCTGCCCCACGTTCACCATAAGCTAATTCTGCGGGAATCCAGATTTTCATTTTCTCCCCGACATGCATTAATTGCAGAGCTTCCGTCCAGCCTTTAATGACCTGGTTAACTCCAAACTCTGCGGGTGTTCCTCTTTTGTATGAATTATCGAATTCTTTTCCATCCTGCAGATTTCCTTTATAATGAACCGATACTTTATCATTCACTCCGGGCTTTTTTCCCATTCCTTTTTCAAGTATTTTATATTGTAATCCGGACTCTGTTTCAATTACACCTTCCATCAATTTATTTTTTTCCATAATGCTTTGGCCCTCTTTGGCCCATTTCAGCTTTTCTTCAGCTTCTTTTTTAATAAAATGCTGGTTAACCAGGTTTGATGCAGAATCTTTATGTATGGCTAAATCCTTTTCATTATAATACTCCTTAAAGGCATTTAAAAATACCTTATAATTAAATAAATCCTCTTCAATCTCCATATTTTCAAATAACTGCCTGCCCATTTCCACACCGAGGGAATAGCTCAGGGAATCTCCATAATTTTTAAATCCTTTTTTTTGTGAAAAGACTGATATTGGGAGACTTAAGATAAGTGCAAGACAAATAATCCAAATTTTTTTCATTTTTACTTCTTTAAATTTTACCGAATATAATTGTTTTTTTTAATTATAGGGCATGATAATCCGCTTTCCATGTTTTGAAATTCCGTTGGATAAATTTTGTGAAACAATGGGAAAATTAAAGGGAATATCAATTTCATTCCATGTATATTTGGGTTTTTGTTAATCAAATTTGAAATACAATGCGTTTTTACCTGGCTTCTGTCCTGATTTTAACCTTCATTTTTCAAACCACTCAGGCACAAATCAAATATTCCTGTGAGAAATGGGAGGTTTTTGATATTGTTATTGAGCAAAAACTAAAAATTACAAATCCTTTTGAAGTTGACCTGCTTGGTATATTAATTCATGAAAACGGCAGGAATACCCAGGTTCCCGGTTTCTATGACGGAAATAATCGCTGGGTAATCCGATTCTGTCCTGATATAGAGGGTAAATGGTCCCTGGTAACCTCATCAAGTGAAAAAAAACTGGATGCCCGGCGTGCTGTCCTGCAGGTAAAACCAAATACCAGGAAGGATGAACACGGACCCGTAAGGGTTTCTAAAAAATACCCAAACCGCTTTGAATATGCCGATGGTACTCCCTATTTTTCAATGGCATTTGAAGTGGATTGGCTGTTTGCTCCGGATGCTGAAAATGAGGCAGGTATCCCAAAAACCAGAAAATTAATTGAGAGCCTAAAGGCGAATAACTTTAACCAGGTGGTAATGAATGTATATGCCTTTGATGCCGACTGGGGTGAAAGGGATAAAATCGAACCTGAAAATAATTATGCCAAACCGGAGGTCTTTCCTTTCCTCGGGAGCAATGAAAATCCGGATTACAGCTCTCTGAATCTCACTTTTTTTCAAAGATTTGACAGAATTATGGAGCTCCTGGATGAGCAGGAAATTATTTCCCATCTGATGATCTATGTTTGGAATAAAAAGGTAAACTGGCCGGAACCGGACTCAAAAGCAGATCAGCTGTATTTCGATTATGTCGTAAAAAGGTACCAGGCCTACCCCAACCTGATCTGGGATATTTCAAAGGAAGCCCTGGCCTACGGACATGATGATATGGATTATATAACCCAAAAGATCAGGCAGCTCAGGAGACTGGACGGACACAACCGGCTGGTCACTGTTCACGATTACCTCTATTGTGATAATTATCCTCAGAATGTCGATTTCATTTCCATACAGGAGTGGAAACCTAATTTATATAACTCAATGCTTAAGGTTACACAAAAACATAAGGACAAGCCGGTAGTAAATATTGAACATGGTGGATATGAAAAGACCATGCACAGTATATTTGACGGAGCCTATACAGATCCTGTTGCTTGTCTTGACCGCAATTATCAATGCATTTTTGCCGGAAGCTATTCTACCTACTACTGGCAAAACTCATCCTGGTATGAACTGGTTACCGAACCCTTTTCACTTCCTGAGGAACAGCAACCCCATTTCCATTATTATAAGCACCTGGTGGATTTATTCACGGAATATGACTTTACTGAATTAAAGCCCGGCCAGGGTTTTTTCACATCCTATTACCTCAGCAATCAAAAAGGACTTTACCTTTTCTACCAGACTCCCGGGATGGAAGGGATTCATGGTGAGTTGGCTGAACTTACAGGGAAAAAGGTAAAGTACAGATGGTTCGATCCGTTAACCGGAAGGTATTCGGAGTATTCAAATCGGGATTTCCATAACAGCAAATGGATAGGAATAAAAAAAGATCCAGTTATATCCGGTCCGGTTGGTATCCTGATAATGGAAGTTGAAAAATAAAAAAACAGCTGAACCCTGAAAAGCAAAGCAGGATTAATATACTTCCGGATTCAGTTATAATGCGGTTGATTACCAGTTAAGCAGTTTAATTTAAAAAGAATCCAGATTGCCATTTGTTTTATGGAGAGCAGTGATTCTCTCCGGAACTCTTTAAAATATTTCAATACACTGAGTTGCACCAGGGATGCTACCGGATGATAAGAGTTAAAGGTATTGTATTGAATACTTTAAATAAACTTATCAACATCATTTATTTATCATAATTTCCGGAAGATAGCACTGAACCATCAATATTAATCATTCATAGAAGAATTTTGATAATTCACCAAACAATTGAAACCAATGGATTCAAATCTGCGTTATTATAGCAATGTCAAAAAGTTTTTATAATATTGTGGGCGAGTGGAATCAATTTATGAAGAAGTTTCTTAATACTTTTGTCTTCCTGGCAATGCTGGTACTAGCAGGTACAGCATGCGAGAAATCTGAGGACCCGGATCCTGAAAAGGAAAATCCTTTTAAGCTGGAAGCAGGGGAAAATGGTTTTTCTATGGGAGAATCTGATTACCCAACTCCTTTTGCCTTTATAGAATTATGGGGTGAAACGGATGATCAGAGTGCTAACTTTGATGTTACTTTTACGGATGGTGCTTATGACAGTTATCTGCGAAAAGTTACGGATTATGATATCAAAGTATATTTTGATGTCAATTCCCCAAACCTGGATATTCTTGATACCGGGCAGTATTACATTGATGGTGATTTTACCAGGGAACCTTACCGGATTGTTGAGGCATATATTGAGGAAATATCTGATAATAAAACCAATAAATATCCTGTTCTTTCCGGAACAGTGAACGTTTCAGAAAAGGATGGTTTTTACAAAGTAGAGTATGACCTGGAAATTGGTCATTCCACAGGCAGGTTAAATGTAACCGGAATATTTGCCGGTTTTTATAATATCATTGATCAGCGTATCAATCCCTGACCCTTATCAACTAAAGCATATATTCATCCCCTTGCATAGGTACCTGGAAAGGAATCCCATTCCATTTACTGGCTGAAATATCATTCACCCATTCCTTTAACTCCTCCTGGCTGAGTTTATCTTCCTGGTAATGACGGAAATCCTCATCTCCGCTGTAGTGATATAAAAGTACCGTTCCGGGATTTATTTTTGAAACCATTTCTTCCATGCTTAGAACAGCGGTATCAGCTCTGAATTCCTGTTGAACACGCAGGAGGTATTTACGGTTTATCTTATCAGGTTTCTGGGCTTCAATCATTTCAACAATTTTAAGTTCTTTGCGGAAATCTGTTAAGCGGTCGTTTTTGGTATCGGTATTCTCCAGGTTTGAAATAATGGACCAGTGATTTGATTTGGGATAAGGGAAGCGGTTATTTGCATCACCCACCAGGAATGGAATAGCGGTCAGTTTCCGGTAATCCTCTTTTCTGAAAAGGGGACTCAGAATATCACCTGTAAACAATATTTTGTCTTCTTCATTAATGCTCACCATTATCGCACTTGCTCCATAAGCTGAATTTCCGTGATAAACCGGGAATGCTGTGAGGGCAATCTCCGGGATTTCATCCACTATCCTGATTTCACCCGGGACAAGAGCTTTATGCTCCAGGATGCTTTTAAGATGCGGGAAAGCCACCAGTATTGCTTCAAAACAATATTCCGTTGAGTAAACCGGGTATCGTTTTTGCTTTTTCCACTTCTTGTAATAGCTCTGTGCTATCCAATCGAGAGATAAAGTATGATCAAGATGTGGATGGCTGATTACCATGGCCTCCGGTATCCGGTTTCTGTGTTTTAACAGATACTGAATGATTCCATGTCCTGCATCAATAAGCAATTCAGAGCTTATTTCTTTTCCTTCCTTACCCAGAATTGAGAATGAAGCATTAGCAAGGTCTTCTTCTTTTTCCCTGTTATAAAAGGGGTGATTTTCTCCTAACAACACCGGCCATGCATTGCCGGCACCATTAAT
>CBDUPM010000167.1:0-6310 GCA_965369105.1 uncultured Bacteroidales bacterium
TTACTTCCTCCTCCCTAATAACAGAAGATAAGGGTAAAAAAATTGATAAACTCTTAAAAACAGGTGATGTCATTTTATTCCAGGGCGACTCCATAACCGATGCAGGTCGCGACAGAACAAATGTATCTCCGAATAATTCAAAATCTTTGGGTCAGGGATATTCTTTTTTGATTGCATCTGAATTATTAAAGAAATTTCCTGAAAAGCAATTAAGCATCCACAATCGGGGAATAAGCGGAAACAAAGTTTACCAGTTAGCTGAAAGATGGGAAAAGGATTGCCTTGAAATTAAACCGGATGTCCTGAGCATTTTAATTGGAGTAAATGATTACTGGCATATGAGAAATGGGAAGTATGACGGGACTACAGATGTATACCGGAATGATTTCAGAACCCTACTTGAACAAACCAAAGAGAAACTTCCGGAAACTAAACTGATTATTTGTGAACCTTTCATTCTCCCCGGAACCAGGGCTGTGGATGAAACCTGGATTGCTCCTTTCAGGGAATACCAGCTTATTGCTTCAGCAATTGCAGATGAATTTAACGCTACATGGGTTCCTTTCCAGACAGCTTTTAACCGGGCTGCCAAATTAGTACCCGCTACCTACTGGACCGGCGACGGTGTACATCCCTCCATGGCAGGAGCCCAATTAATGGCCGATAGCTGGCTTGATGCTTTGTAAATTATTACCGGGTTGAATTAAGGTATAGCTTAAAGGGATGTAATATGGATTCTTGTGAAGTTTATAATCACAAAGAATATCCGGTAAGACAGGGAATTAAGTTAGATACTACCCTACCTGTTAATTTATTCAAAGTTTTCTTGACCGGCAGGATGAAAAACTTATCCTGCAAGGAGTGAAGGGTATTTTTTTAAAGCTTTTTTATTATTCCCAGTTCTTTAATTTCCTCTTCACTAAGCACTCTGTTATACAGTATAACATCATCCAGCAAACCCTTCAATTCCCTTGGTGGATCAATTGGATCATTAGGAATATACCCAAATGTTAAATCCATCTCATTTTGAAAATCAATTATTTCACTGGTTGATTCTGTTGTATTCATATTTATTCCATCAACCCATAACTTCCATTGATTTCTGTCGATTGTAGAAACAATATGATGCCATTTGTCATCATTTAAAGGACTTGGGGATTCACATCTGATGTAGTCACCCGAATAACTATCCCGTCCCGCCAAAGCTATACTTCCACTTGTTCTGAAGTTCAAGCTATAACCGGGGTTAACAATCACAGTATTATATTTCGACAAAATAAATGTTCCGACATCTGAACTTTTTACCCAGAGACTAATAGTCAACTGATCGGTTATATCCCGGTTGTTATTCCCGCAATTCACCCTGTCGCCGTCGCCATCCAAACTTAAGGCTGAAGCAGATTTCCCGAACCTATCCTCTGAAAAAGTGGCATTGCTTATAATTCCATCCATTTCAAATTTACTTTCGTCCTCTGCATTTCCGGAAAATGGGTAATGTGCAACCATTCCATTATTTAAATCCACTACTTTAATATATGATGAAACTATTCTACTGCTATTCGAAACTTCATTTGATGCAACAAGTTTTACGAAATAGAGTCCTTTCTGATTGTAGATCACATTGGGATTTTGATCGGTTGATATCTCCGGTGTTCCACCTTCAAAAAACCATTCCCATTGAGTAGGAGATCCTTCAGAATCATCAAAAAATGACACCGAAGTTCCTATATTGATTAAGGTATCATCAACTGAAAACTTTGCCGTTACCGGTGAGAGAATTTTAATATAATCTTCTTTGACTATTGAATGACTGTTGGAGGAGTTGGAGGATGTAAGTGTGACCCCATATTCTCCGGCTTCATCATAGCTAATTACCGGATTCTGAAGATCGGAGGTAAAGGGTGTACCTCCCTCAAAAACCCATTGCCATGAATGAACATCCCCTGAAGATGAATCAGTAAAACTGATCATTGAACCAACTTCGGCAATTTGAATATCTGATTTAAAGTTCGCAATTACTTCCGGTTCTTCTTTTTTGCATGAAAGCACTATTATCCCCAAAAGCAGGAAGCTGAATATTTTCTTTTTCATAATCTGTTTAGTTATTAAAATAAAGTTAATCCTTTTTAATAACTCTCCAATAAACTAATCCAGAATATCAGCTACTTCTCCCTTCAAAAAATCCCTTTCCATACTTTCTCCATTTACAATAATTCGGACTTTCTTTTGGAATTTTGAGATAATGCGGAGCTTGGTTTGTTGACCAAAATCTCAATTTACCCCATCCCCTTGATCTGAGCCTCTAATGCCGCAATCTTACTCTCAGCATCCGCCTGTTTTTCTTTTTCTTTTGCCACCACCGCTTCGGGTGCATTTTGTACAAATCTTTCGTTTTGAAGCTTTTTCTGAACCGACTTTAGAAAGCCACGGGTATATTTTAATTCCTCTTCCAGCTTCGTTAATTCTTCTTCACTATTGATTTTATCTCCTACCGGAAGATAATACTCAATATTCTTAACGATAAATGAAATAGATCCCTCAGGTGTGTTATGGGTTTCTGAAACCCCAGAAACATTTGCCAACTTTTTAATTACCGGTATGTATTTTTCTAAAAATTCCCCTTCATTTATTTTATAGAATAATTCCAGTTCCTCTTTCATGGGAATCTGTTTTTCATTCCGGATATTCCTAATCGAGGTCACTACCTGCTTCACCCGTTCAAATTCATCCAGCATCTGGTAATCCACTTTCCCGGCTTCCGGCATCTCCGAGATCATAATACTTTCTCCTTCCTTTCTGTCTTTCAGATAATGCCAGATTTCTTCTGTAATAAAAGGCATAAAAGGGTGCAACATCAAAAGCAGTTTTTCGATATAGGCCTGTATTTCCTCATGACTTTTCCTTGAAATTCCTTTTTCAAACCCTGGTTTAATAATCTCAAGAAACCAGGATGATGCCTCTTCCCAGAACAACCTGTAAATATTCATAAGTGCGGCAGAAAGTCTGTAGTTTTCAAATTGTTCATCCATATCAGCCAAAACACTGTCCAGCTTGTTTCCAAACCATTCAATGGCAATTTTCGCCTCTGCAGTTTGCTCAGCATCCTCATCCACCTTCATGGTTTTTATGAGTCTGAACATATTCCAGATCTTGTTCCCAAAGTTTCTTCCCTGTTCTGTCAATGACTCTTCAAAAAGAAGGTCATTTCCGGCAGGGGAACAAAGCAGCATTCCTACTCTTACCCCGTCAGCACTGTACTTTTCCATCAGTCCGATGGGATCCGGAGAATTTCCCAGGGATTTGCTCATCTTCCTTCTCTTATTATCTCTTACTATCCCGGTCAGATAGACATTGTCGAAGGGTTTGTCATCCCTGTATTCATAACCTGCAATAATCATCCGGGCAACCCAGAAAAATAGTATTTCCGGGGCCGTTACCAGGTCATTGGTGGGATAGTAATACTTTATATCCTTGTTCTCAGGTTCCATGATTCCGTTAAAAACGGAAATCGGCCATAACCAGGAAGAAAACCAGGTATCCAGTACATCTTCGTCCTGACTCAAATCATTGATGGAAAGTTTTTGATTACCTGTTTTTTCTTTTGCTGATTTCAGTGCTTCTTCAGCTGAAAGTGCAACTACATAATCGTTCGGTCCCGGATTTTCACCATAATAAAATGCAGGTATCCGGTGTCCCCACCAAAGTTGCCTTGAAATACACCAATCCTTTACATTTTCCATCCAATGACGATAAGTATTCTTGAATTTTGCAGGATGTAGCTTAATATTGTCATTCATCACATTTTCCAGGGCAGGTTTGGCCAGTTCCTCCATATTGAGGAACCACTGCAATGAAAGTTTTGGTTCAATAACTGCATCTGTTCTTTCAGAATAACCTACTTTATTCATATAATCCTCCACCTTAACCAGATGCCCTTTTTCCTTCAGTAAATCTGAGATTTTGGCACGTACATCAAAGCGGTCTTCCCCAATAAAAATTTCAGCTTTTTCATTTAAAGTTCCATCATCATTGAATATATCTATGGAAGGAAGGTTATACTTTAACCCAAGGTTATAATCATTTTCATCATGAGCCGGCGTTATTTTTAAGGCTCCTGTACCAAACTCCATATCCACATATTCATCCTGGATTAAAGGTACCACTCTGTTTACCAATGGAATAACCAGGTTCTTTCCATGAAATTCCTTAAATCTCTCATCATTTGGATTTACACATACGGCTGTATCGCCAAGGATGGTCTCAGGGCGGGTTGTTGCTATGGTAAGGAATTTATCTTCTCCTTCAACAAAGTATTTTACGTAATACAGTTTAGATTGAACTTCCTTGTAAATAACTTCCTCATCGGATAAGGCTGTTTTTGCAAGTGGATCCCAATTAACCATTCTTACACCCCGGTAAATCAAACCCTTATTAAAAAGATCAATAAATACTTTTAAAACAGAATCAGATAAATTCTTATCCATCGTAAAGGCTGTCCTTCTCCAGTCGCATGAAGCCCCTAACTTTTTTAACTGCTCAAGAATTATTCCACCGTGTTTCTCCTTCCATTCCCATGCATATTCCAGAAATTTCTCACGGCTAAGATCAGCTTTGGCAATACCTTTTTCCCGGAGCATGGAAACAACCTTTGCTTCTGTTGCAATGCTGGCATGATCTGTTCCCGGAACCCAGAGGGCATTTTTGCCTTTCATTCTGGCGCGTCTGATCAAAACATCCTGTATGGTATTATTCAACATATGACCCATATGCAATACACCGGTAACATTTGGAGGTGGGATAGTAATTGTGTAGGGTTCCCGGTCATCGGGTTCTGACTCAAAGAAGCCATTATCCATCCAGTATTTATACCATTTGTCTTCGGTTAAAGCAGGATCATATTTAGAAGGAATATCAGTCATTTTTAGTTTCTGTATTTATTGAAGTGCAAAAATAAGAATTCCTCAGTGATTTTGAGGTCCGGGCTAATATGAATAGTATTTTTTTTTGAAGATTGATTAAAGAATGCTACTTTTAAGTAAGAAATAACCTGAAAATTCAAACTTTTTTGAGAATCCGGTATACGAAAACCGGTAAAGCTATCCTAATCCTGTTATGAGCAAGAAAATTCTTATTATAGGTTCCGGTGCAATTGGAGGTACTATAGCTACCTTACTTACTTATAAAGGACTCAATCCTCATATCATTGTAAAAGATCCCGCATTAAAATCAATGGCAAAAACCGATGGCTTTGAATTGACCGGGCATCATGGAAATATTAAAACTAAGCTTACGGCTTTTCTCCCTTCCGATCTTTTAAGGGAAAAATATGATATCGTAATGATTGCAACCAAGGCAAATGATTTCTCCCCGGTTGCAAAGCAGATTCTTCCGCATTTAAATGAAGACTCCATGGTTGTATCTCTCCAGAATGGAATTTGTGAAGATGATCTTGGTGAAATAGTGGGCCGGGAAAGAACTGTGGGTTGTATAACAGGCTGGGGAGCTACACTTTTGGATACCGGTAAGTTTGAAATGACATCAGGTGGAGAATTTGTTATAGGAAATATAGATGAGAATTATCATTATAATCTTGAAGATCTCAGGCAGATTCTGAACCATATTGTACCTACAAGAATCACAAAAAATATCTATGGGGAATTGTATTCTAAATTGATCATTAATTCCTGTATTACCACACTGGGTGGGATTTGCGGAAGTCTTTTAGGAGAAATGCTTGCCAATAAAAAAGCCAGGAATATTTTTATTAATGTGGTTAAAGAGGCTATCGATGTATCTGATGCGATGAATATTAAAGTTGAGCCGTATGCTAAGAAACTGGATTATTACAGCCTTCTGAAAGGAAACGGGGTTTATGCCAGGACCAAAAGGCAGTTGGCCATACAAATTATAGGTTCCAGATACAAAAGATTAAAAAGCTCCACCCTGCAATCCCTGGAAAGAGGAAAATCAACAGAAATAGACTGGTTTAATGGATATATCCTGAGACAGGCAAAAAAATTCGGAATTTCTGCGGAGGTAAATGCGCAGCTGGTTGACATGATCAAAGAAATTGAAAAAGGAAAAAGAAAAATTTCTCCGGATAATTTTAATGAAATTGAACTTCCTTCTTTTCGTTAAGAAATAGTTGTGAAACATTTTACAATTGTTTTATTAAGTTTAATTTTGCCATTGCTCAACCGCTAAAGTTAATTTGTTCAATAACCTGAATTCATTACAATTTTTAAAGGATATCTTTCAGCATCTGAAAAATTGTCTGATGAAATTTTTTAAGGTTCTTAAAAACAAGAAA
>CBDUPM010000168.1:0-6279 GCA_965369105.1 uncultured Bacteroidales bacterium
GGTGGTTTACTCCTTTGGTGAAATTATAATCAATCAGATATTTTACGGCATAGGGGTGTTCGTTCCATTTTACATTAAGCTGCGTGCATGCTTCGGCTGCCAGCACAGGCTTATTATATAAATGTGTGGCAGAGGCTGCCGGGAAAATGGGTTTGGCATATTCATTTTGACTGGAAGGAGCTTTTGGATACCAGAATTCTGTCATTGGAATATCACTTACCCCATAATATCGCATCGGATCAATTGGTAAAACTTCTGAGGCGAAATGAGCAAAGAAATTATCAATATAAACTTCATCCATAGTTTGTCGTAAATCACGAAGAAATCTGGTGGTCACGTCCTGGCTTTTAACGATATAACCCATGGTCGCGGGCAGGAATTCCATCATGTCATAGCCACGCCTTTGTTCAAACTCCCTGAACATGTCCTCCGCATGGATGGTCCAGGTCGGGATATAACTTTCCCAGCTATCAATCAATAATCCCGCGAGTTTCCCGTCTCCAATCGGTCCCCCGTCTTTAATCATTTGCCCAATCATTCCATTCCGAAGATGATTCTCGATAGCCACTTTGTCCAGTTTGCTGCATTCCCAACCGGTAGCTTCGGGAACAGCAGGTTTATTAGTTCGACGCATATTGACATGTCCAAACCGTATGATGGTCCAATCCCCTTCTGGGGCATCCCAGGTCAGGTGTCCTGTATTGTCCATTTTTTCAGTCAGGTTTATTATCTGGTCCGGGTTAATTATGCAATCCTCTGAAACATCAATTTTTATCTCTTTCTCCAGGCTTCGCAAAGCCCTGGCTGCTTTTGCTTCATGATAATGTAAGCGTGGTTTTGAACTTAAAAGAATATCGGCAGGCAATAAGCTATGTTCACCAGCAAAACTGAGTATAAACTCATCTGAGGTGGTTTCTGGTATCGCCAGTGTAGTAAATAATTGTCGGTCAGACCAGTTAGCATCAGGAATTTTTAGGATTGTCACGTCCTTTAAAATTCCATTTTGAAGAGCCTGAATTTTAAGTTTCACATCCACCACCGGATACTGACGGTCCAGAATCATATTCCTGATGGGAGACATTTTTACAGAGCGGATGGTTACCTGATCGGTAAAATTCACTTTTACCCAGGTATCTTCACCATTGATTTTTGCAATCCCTTTTTCCGCATACATTTTTAAATGTTCTGGAATCTCTTTGCTTGTAAGGTCTAATTCAACGGCGGGATCAAAAATTGCTTTCCAGGGAATCAAATTATTATTGGATATCACTCTGGCCGGAATATGAGTTTCAGTATCATCCCCTTCGGGGGTTGGAAATGCTAAAACACGGATATCCTTATAATTGTAATCCGGCTCAAGATACTCGGCTCTGAGCGTAAGCTCCGTATTTATTTCATTACCTCCATCCATTTGAAAAACAGACTCCACAATTTCGCGCTGGGCCTCTTCAACAGGTACCCAGGGCCCTCCGGTCATAGACCAGCCCGGACAATTTTGCATGGTAAATTTTAATCCTAAACGCTGGCATTCTTCAGCCGCATGCCTGATTAATTCCTCCCATTCAGGTGATAATATTTTTATTTGTTCCACGCCGGGATAAGGACGACCATTTTTATTAAACAGATGAATTCCCTGGAGGCCGGCATAACTGATTGCTTCCAGATCAAGAGTCAAACCCTCTTTACTGATGTTGTTGCCGTTAATATGAAACCAGGTCTCAGGATGGTATTTCATTTCAGGATTTTGAAAGCCTGCCTTCATCTCCTCAAGGGATGGTTCTGTGCTTGTTATTATAGTACTACTATTGCACCCGAAACTTATAAGCAAAATTGTAATCAGTACTTTTACCAATGGCCTCATAATATTGAGTTTAGGTTTGGTTAATATCATTGTAAACATAATCAATCTTTGCCTTATCATTTTATTCTGTTAAGTCAAAGGGGTGAATCATTACCGGATTCAATAATCCAGAAGATTGCATTTGAGAATTCTGGATTCCTCAATCCCTACATTTTTCATTTCATTATTAAAAGTTATTCATGGACTTGAAAATTCATATCCATCAAACCAGCATATTTTTATAATCAGATGCGTTTCTCAAAAAGACATTAACTCGTATTTAAATCTGGTTGGACTTTCAGTAATGACAAAATTATATTTTGAGGCTAAACTATTTCCCGCCGACCAGTTTGTAAACTTCTGCACCTGCACTTAAAAATGCGCCGGTTCCATAAACTTCAGATTGGTCGGGCCAGGCATTACCCGGTGCGGCACCAATGGGTTGTACATACCCCAGCATACCCTCCTCTGTAATATGGCTTAGCATTGCATTCCAGCCTTTAAATACCGCAGAACCATAGGTTTCTTTATCCAATAGTCCCCGGTTGATTCCCCAGGCCAGGCCAAAGATATAAAAGGATGAACCGCTGGTTTCTGGTGTAGGGTAGAATTCCTGGCCTAATAAACTCATGGCCCAATGTCCTTCAGGTGTTTGAATTTTAATTAGTTTTGAAGCCATCTTCTTATAAATCTTCAGGAAATATTTATATTCCTTTGATTTTGGGTCGAGTTCATCCATTATGTTGGCAAGGCCGGCAAATACCCAGCCATTTCCGCGTGACCAGAATATTTTTGTGCCATTATCCAGTTTACCCATATAGCTTTGGTCACGGTAGTATAAACTTTCTTTTTTGTCGAACAGGAAGTCGGTAGTAGCTTTGAATTCCTTCATCATAAAATTCATATACATTTCGTCACCTGTAATATTGTAAAGCTTGGCCCAGACCGGGGGCGACATAAACAGGGCATCGCACCAGCTCCAACGATCATGTTTATAATACCTGTTTCCTACCCACACCAGAGATGTAGCAGCAGGATGGTAGTTGATGAATTCCAGTTGATCCATGGTCGGAGCTATCATTTCCTTATCGCCATATTTACGGTAAAGTTCAATATACATCTGGCCCACTGCATGATCATCGGCATGATATTTACGTTTATGCAGCTTCCATTCATGTTCTTCTCCGATATTTTTCATCCATTCCCAATAGCTTTCATCATTTGCTATTTGGGCCCATTTCACCATCCCAACATACAATGCACCGTTTGTCCATGCAAGGGGATGATGAGGTTCTTTTCTATTGCTATAGTTATCTCTGAAATGTTCAATTTGCCAGTCGGCCACCCTTTTCATCTCCTGTTTTACTTCTTCGGGTTTGGGTTGCTGGGAAAAGGAATTTAGTCCTATTCCGATAATAATCAGGGTTAAAGAAATGTTTTTCATTTTATTTTATATTTAACAGATTTGCAGATTTTTGATCAGGATTCAATATTATTAGATTTCCATTTTAATCAGCAGAAACGTGAATGCTGATTTCTACTTTTTGTGTATTTTCTGTGAAAAAGGCCATTATCGGAACAGCTTCCACTCCGGGAACCATATTGAATGTACGGCTGCGGGGCATGTTCTTTATTGACAGGGGTACATTTGATTTTATCCGTAAAAGTCCCCCGGGTTTTTGAATGGTGATCTCTTTAGTTGTAATTTGAATAATTTCATCAGCAGCAGGAGATATTACAGGCAATACCAGCGCGGTTTGCTCTAAAATTTTCTGTTCAGTTCTGGCAGTAAGCTTCATTTCATTTTCGCTGCACCTATACAAAATTTTAAATTCAGAGGCGCTTCCATTTAATGTCTCCCTTGTTTGTTTTTTAAGCTTTGTGTGCGACAGGATTTCTATAATTCCCTCTTTATCAGATGATTCCAGTGTTGCTTCCAGGTCAAAAAGATTAGTATACCATTCATCCTTAAAATAAGATTCCACCCTTGGGGTCAGGGCAATATCCTCCCCGGGAGCAGGTTGCTGGTTATTCACTTCCACCATTTTGTATTCTGCCATACTTGCGCTGAGCAATAAACCAAGTTTATTATGATAGAGAACCGATAATGCTCCACCGGTTGCCTGACGGAAGTCCTTTTCATAATGATACTCCGCATCGTATGCTGAAATGGTTCCTCTCCAGTCGCCACGGGCAAATAAGACAGAATCAATTTCTTCAAAATACTTTATACCATCTGCTTTCAATCGGGGTAAAGGGCTTGAAGTATTTATTTCCGGCAGATGATCCCAATGGTCAAGCAAAAAGCTCAGGGGTTTGGCATGAGCAAAGGTATGATGAACACAGGGTTTTATTCCATGAGAAACATAATGCGGGCCTCCGTGTAAAAGCCCATCCCCGGTGCAGCGACTAAGTAGCTCTGTATTTCTAACGGCAGCCGTTCCAAATGCCGGATTGTAATTTGCCATCATTGAGAAGGCCGGTGAACATCCATCACTTGTTCGGCTTCCCCAGTATGTCCATTTAAACTGGCGGGTTCCCCAGCTATTGTCCCATCCACCATCGGGTAACATAAATTCCAGGTGACCATTCAGTGATTTGATCAATATTTGCAAAAGCTCTTCATCCTTTTCCTGCACGGCATACATTACAATAGCATTCAGCGACTCCTCCACATTATAGCCCAGATCTATCCCATGCAGGCCTTTGGCACTAAGCTTATGAACACTTGGTTTTATCTCGCCGTAAAGCAAAAAATTGGGTTGGGTGAAATAAGTTTTCACCTCTTCAGCCAGTTTCTTGCTACGCTTGATATATTCAGGCTTTTCAAGTAATCTTCCAATAAGATTTAAAGCATAAATATTTGTTGCTCCATAATTCACATTAGTCGCATCAATAGATGGAAAAAGTTTGTATACAAAATCCCCGGCCCGGCTTAATCGATCCATCCATTTTTGATGTCGCTCTTCATCGAGCAGATCACCATGGTATTTTAGTGCCTCAGCCAGAGAAATTGCACCAAAGACAGTAATTCCTTTCCATGATTTTGGGTTCGGGATGACTGTCCAGCTTCCATCCGGACCGGTCACATTCTCTCCCCATTCAAGGCGGCAATTCCGGCATCCAGGTATTTCTGTTCACCCGTTTCTTTGGCCATATAAAGAAAAGGGTATACAGCATCCAACAGCCGGGCATGAACCACATCACATGCCGGACATTTCAGCATACCATGTATAGTTGAATCCGATGGATCCATAATCTGTACATTAATCATTCCATCGCACCAATCTTTCAGCAGGTCGAAACAAAGTTTTCTGAATTGCGGCGAATGACCTGTAAAAGCAGAATCTGAACAAGAGCTCAGCATTGCAGTGGCAGGAAGGGATAAGCCCAAAGCAGCCAGGGTTGAAAGTTGGATAAAATCTTTGCGTTGCATATTGTTTTAATTTCTCTGAATTATCTTTATACTTTAAATGCTTTATCACTTAATTTTTACTAAAACCAGGGGACTTAGAGGGCCGTTCGGGATTATCTCCGGAGCGTGCTGGCTAAATCCTCCATGGCGGGCCTCCCATTTGAGTACATACCGGGAATCCTCTTCCGGAACGATTCCCTTGTCATAGGAAAGGCGAACAGACATCCCCGTAATATCTGTCAACCTTTTTTCAAGATCCTCAGGATACTTTGAATGGATTTCAGCTTTTCTATCGCTATGTTCAAGAGTCTCCAGATCGATGGTATATCGTCCTGATTCCCCTTTCTCTGTTTGCCAGTCAATAGCCAGGAGTCCGTCATCAGATATACCTGTAAAACTGAAATTCCCTCCAATCGTCATAAAAGCTCCCCCTTCGATGAATTTCCAGCGAAAATCCCAATTGGATATCTTCCTGGAATTCCATTTTCCATTCTCAAATTTAGCAAGGTATAACTGGGTCAAACCATCTTCATCATATTTAATATACCCAATTACCGGCTCATTGTCTTTGGTAAGAATGATTCGGTACCGGCTGTTGTGCATTCCCCCTTTGGTTGGGGTACCATCAACGATCACCTTTTCATCATCGGGTCTGAAGGGCAAAGAAACAGATTCGCCGGATGCATTTTTCCAGTTTTTTAAATCAGAAGTAGTTGCATAACAAATCTGGTGGCTGGTTTCCACCATCGGTGTCCATCTCCAAATCCAGATAAAATGAAAGTTTCCATTTGAATCCTTTATCCATTTGTGATAAGCGGCCCTGTCATCGTTTTCTTCAATTCCTTCAAAAAGGGATTCCGTAAGAAATCTTTCCCATCTTCCCTCTTCTGTCAGAAATTTGTTAATCAGTATATTGCCATTCCCGCAGGTTCCTGACCGATATGAAAACAGAAGATTTCCCTTTTTGTCGTTAAAAAATTTAGGATAGGTCACATGATCTTCATCTTCACCCACCATCTCATTT
>CBDUPM010000169.1:0-6252 GCA_965369105.1 uncultured Bacteroidales bacterium
ATATTCCCTTGTAGTAAATCGTATTCGTTTACTGAAGGAAGAAAAAAGGAAAAGTAAAGAGGCTTTGATTGATGAAAAAAGACATTCTACCGTGGAACTTCAGATAAACAAACTTTTCTACCGGGTTTCACTGGTCAGAAATGCCGTGTTTTCTTATTCTGTTGCTGTTGCGTTTTTTATTCTTTCATCTGTCCTGATCGGAATTAATCAATCGGTTGATATAAACAACCTTAACTCACTAATCATAATATTCTTTCTGACCGGAATGATTTTCGTTTTTTCCGGAATTATTTTTGCCGCAATTGAAGTTTGGAAAGGCTACCAGATTGTAAAAATTGAGGTGGAGGACCGGAGCTAAGTTCCGGACCAGGTTCCTTTCTGTTTATTTCACCACCAGCCTGGTAACCTTACTGCTGCCAGCAGCTTCCATTTTCACATAGTATAATCCCTGATTGAAATTACTCAGGTTAAGTACCAGGTTTTGCTCTCCGGCATTAAGGTAGGGGATTGATTTTGAATACACTTGTTTTCCGAGTATATCAAAAACCTTAAGATTAAGGTCAGCAGGTTTGTTTAAAATAAAACGCAGGCTTGCGTTGCCACTGGCAGGATTTGGAAATGCCAGCAGGTAGGCAATATTATGTGTGTCCTGAAACTCATCTATTCCATTTCCCATATAGAGGATTCCGGGAATTCCCGGTACTGAAGGATTGACTTTTCTTCCTTTTTTATCCAGCAGGTAATGATAAGCCCAATCCGGTCTGTCAGCTCCTTTCCCGCTCCAGCTGAAGTATTCACCCCATTGTTCATCTGTAAGCCGGGTATAATTTATGGTATCCTTCCTGTGGAACGACATTACCGGTCCAACGAAGGCTGTTGGTTTGAAATCTCCACAAGGCGATCCCGTGCAAAAAATTCCAAAATCGACATAACCCGTTCCAACATGCATAATTCTGCCCACCGGCGTTCCATCCGGTTCGGTAGGTTGGGTATGAACATCCACAACCAGAAAATCGGCTTCCATTCCTTTCATTTTATCATAAAACAAATCCATAAACCAGCCTGTAATCATAGGCCCGGAAGCCATAACATCATTCACAAATGTTTTCAGGTAAATTATATCATTCTCATTAAATGATTCTTTCCTTAATTCTTTTTCGGTCAATGTTTTCAACTTAAGCATATGTTCACCAAATTTGGTGTAATAATCGATCAAACCCTGCTTCATATCAAGGTTTATGGATTCCAGCTCTGACTCAAAAAAGTTGGCAGCTGACTCAGAAAACTGATTTAAGATTCCAAAAAATTCAGGGTAAGGTTCAATAAAAACATGAGGGAATGAACAAGAGGTTCCGCCTGTATAGGATTGTTTTGCATAGAGTACATTATCATGTCTCAATTCAGTCCAGGATGCCAGTTGGGTATTTAATTTTTGAACCTGCCATTCCGTGGTTTTCATAAAATAGGGGTAATTACTTTTATCTTCGGGAGGATTCAGGGCTCTGATAGCATTAAGCCAGTTATTATATAAAGACTGGCTCCAGAAATCTTCATCATAGGCTTCCGTCAGGTAACGAAGTTCCTCCAGTTTGTAGGCATAATTATAGCTTTTTAACTCCTCGTCCAGTAAGGGAAGGGCGTCCTCATTTCCAAGGACAAACATGATATCCAGGGGATCCGGCAACATCCGGTGTACTTCCTTTCCATTATGATAAATATTATCATATACCACCTGGCTAAAAATATAACTGTCGATCAGGAATTTCTGACCAAGTAAACGATAGGAAATGGGTAATTCAGCCGGATTTTCCTTATCTGCATCCACGTAAAAGAAATTTGACAGGATCTTCTGTCCATAATCATCCGATGATTTAATCATTTCCTGAAATTCAGAATAATTCGTTTCATTTTGGATATCGGTATAATTATAGCCAAGACCGGTGATAATTTTGTTTAATTCCAATGGGCTTAAATTATCATCAGGACCTACAAAGAATCCAATTATTTTTTCATGCAATTCAAGTAAGGCTTTTTTCCCGGATCTTTCCAGAAGTTCATTTACAATCATTGCGGAAGTATTCATCCTTTTAATGTCCTCTTCAGACCAGGGAGCTTCACCCGGGGCGACCGGCGGAGGAGTAAGAAAGAAGTCTGCCCTTCCGAACCACATCATTGCCCTGAAATAGGCTTTCAAATCTTTTTTTCCTTCCGGGGTCCAGAATTCTTCTGTATAGTGTCCACGGGGAATAAACTGACTTGCATCAAAATTCCTGGTGTGATCGCTAAAAAGACTAATCGTTAACATTTTAGGGGCTTCTTTTGCAAATTCCTCCATTAATTTGCTAAAATTCCCGGAATCATCATATTTGGGATTGATGGTTTCTTCCTTTAAAAGGCTCAGTCCTGTTGCAAGAAAAAGATCTGCATCCTTTATTGACTGTTGAATTTCAGGTAATGAACTGTTTTCTGAAAACAAATTATCAATTTCATCCCTCATGGATGAAATAAGAATCTCGAGGTGTCCTTCCAGTAATTCATATTCCAGCATTTGAAGCATACGGTCGTAGGAGGTGTGCAGGGCATGTAAAACCAGATCGGTACTAAGAAAAAAGGGCAGGTCGGATGAATAGATATCCACTACAGCATCGGCAAAGGACCAACGACTTAATCGTTCGGTTACCACAAAGTGATTTTCAGATATCATTTCTTTTTCATCGCTGGTAAGATTATATCTCAAATCAATTGAGTCGAGATATTGAAAAAGATTTATATCTGTAGGGTTTTCCCTGTTTGAATAATATACAGACCGGGGAGGGTATTTGTCCAATAATTCGGAAAGGGTCATGTTTTTAATATTATCTCTGTAGTTCAAAAATTCCTCCGTGTTGAATCCTGATTGAGGAATTGCGGATACAGAAATAAAAAGAGATACTATAAAAACGATCAGGTTTTTCATAACCAGGTTTATTTAGGATTTGCTTATATATTTTAATTCAGCAATTCAAGAACGAATTTACTGACTTAAAGAGAGTTTGTCAAGTAATCAGCCTTTAATTAGATGCATAAACAAGAAAAATCGTTGCTTCCTGAATAAAAATTGATTTTTCTTTTATTCCTTTGTCTTATGATTACAATTCCTGTCCGAATTCCCTTCAATCCAAAAAAAATACCTTTTTTTTATGGCTGGATAGTTCTTGCTGCCGGGGTCATTGGAATTATTATGAGCATTCCGGGGCAAACAATGGGAGTATCGGTTTTTACGGAAAGCCTGATTCATGATTTAAATCTAAGCCGGGATCAATTAAGCATCGCTTATATGGTTGGGACCATGTTAAGTGGATTCCTGATCACTTACGCAGGTATATTGTATGACAAGGCAGGGGCCAGAATAATAGCAATTGGAGCAGGAGTCATGCTTGGAGTTGTGTTGCTTTATCTTTCCCGGATAGAAATAATTGCAGACTTTTTTATAAATCTATTTCATATCGAAGACAAAGAGAAAATTCTTTTTGGGGCAATGGTGATCGGGTTTTTTGGGATAAGGTTTTTCGGACAGGGAGTTCTTACCATGACATCCAGGAATATGGTTATGAAATGGTTTGATGTGCGCCGGGGTTTTGCCAATGGATTTTTAGGGGTTTTCACCGCAATTGCATTTGCATATTCACCTAATGTCCTGAGTGATATCCTGAATGATTATGGTTGGAAAAAAACCTACCTTATCCTTGCTGTCTTGCTTTTCATTTTTGTGATTTTTGCTTTTATTGTTTTCCGTGATAATCCTTTAGATTCAGGGCTTATCCCTGATGGTAAAAAGGTTAAACCGAAACTTAAAGGAATCCGTTCCACATCTGTAGTAAATTCCGATCTGAAAGATGTAATTAAAACTTTTTCTTTCTGGATTTTCACCCTGAATATCGCCATAATTGCGCTAACATTTACTGCATTTACCTTCCATGTGGAATCCGTTTTTGCAAAACATGATATGAGCAGTGAAACTGCATTTAAAGTATTCTTACCCTCCGCTGTAATTGCCGCTTTTGTCCATATCGGTGGAAGCTGGATCAGCGACTATATTAAATTAAAAAATATTTTAATTTTGAGTTATGCGGGCTCTTTGATTGGACTTATGGGGATGCTTTTTTTAGGAAAACTTGGCCCGACACCCTTAATTATTGGCAATGGGATAATAATCGGAACCTACAATATCATTATCGCCTTAACCTGGCCCAGGTTTTATGGTTTGAAGCACCTGGGAAAAATCAGTGGGTTTGTGATTAGTTGCGGTGTTATTGGCAGCTCCGTAGGACCATTTATTTTCAGTACTTCGGAACGTCTGACAGGCAACTATTCCATTGCAATCATTATTCTGCTGTCAATCACTTTTTTACTCTTTTTATCCGCATTCTGGGCTAATAACATAAATGATAAAAGCTTAAATGAACAAAAGAATACCCAGGCGGAATAATCCTAAGGATTTTTTTATTAATTTCGATCTTTATCATATGTCAAACAAATTGAATCTTAATGAAAAGCTACCATAAATATTATAAAATTAAAGCAAGTCCTGAAGAGGTTTATAATGCCCTTGTGAAGCCTTTTGCCATTGCATTGTGGACGGGTTCTCCTGCCCAGATGAAGGAAGAAAAAAACACTGAATTTTCTTTATTCAACGGTGATATTACGGGTATGAATTTAAAGTTTGTCCCCAATGAAAAAATTGTTCAGGAGTGGTATTTCGGAGAACAGGAGGAACAATCGCTGGTTACCCTTGAATTAAGAGAAGATAAAAACAGTACCCAGGTGGAGCTTACCCATACCAATATTCCGGATGAAGCTTTTGAGGATATGAAAAACGGGTGGGACAATTACTATTTTGGGGGATTAAAAGAATTTTTTGATTAAGATTACATTATTCTGATCCTGCATTATACCTGCTATTACAGCACCTTAAAAATAAATATCCCTTTACTGGTACCTACCCACAGTTCCCCGTTCGGATGCTGGTTAATACAATAGATTCCATCCAACTTTAAAAATTCTAATTGCCTTATCTTTTTGTCTTTATCCAAAAGGAATAATCCTTCATAAGTCCCACACCAGATTTGATCTTCCCTGTCCACAAAAACTGATACATTGGAAAACCTGGCTTCAGAAGTATATTGCATGGAACTGTTACCATCAAAAACAAAAACCTGTGGTCCCTCCGGAAAATATACACTTGAAAGGGAATAATCGATCCCGCCAACCAGCTGATTTTGACTATTCATTGTTATATCACTAAAATAATAGGGCTTAAATCCCAATTCCTGATAAGTATAAATTGTCCATTCTTCACCCGATATTTTTACCAGGCAGGAGCTTTCGACCACTTCATTCAATGCAACCCAGACATCATCATCACTGCTTATAGCAATGCCGGCAATCAGGTGAGCCGGTAATTCAGAGTTTTCCGGGCTAAAAACCTTAAATTCATTTCCATCATATTTTACCATACCTCCCTGTCTGAATCGACTGGAAGAAAACCAGACATGATCCCTGGAGTCAATTTCAATTACGGAAATGAAGTCTTCGGGAATATCAGAGTTTTCAGAATTATAACGGATAAAATTCTGCCCGTCATATTTTATAAGACCATATTCCCCTATCCAAACCTGGTTCTTGCTGTCGACCTCAATATCATAAATTACCGTTGTATCCGAAATAACAGAATTTGATGCGTTAAATATTGTAATCTCTCCGGAATTATATTTTATAAGGCCTTGTTTGAAAGTGCCTATCCATGCATTGCCCTTAGTGTCAAATTCAATGGCCTTAATAAAATATTCCTCGAGAATTATTTTATTCAATTGAAGAATCTGTTGTTCAGATCTCTCTTTCTCACATGAAATGATTAACATCAGAAAAGATAATATCAGGAATAGCTTTTTCATGATTTGGTAATTTCTATCAGGATGGCAATTGCAGGGAAAGGGTTGCGGTTAAATTTAGGGAGAAATTTTCGGGGAATTTGAAAAATTCTCAAAGAAAATCATGGGGATCTGCAGATTCGGGGGGTTGGAAAAGGATTTTGGGTAAAAAGGTCTTTTGCTTTTCTTTTCTCCAGCCCTGAAAGGGCTGGGTAGTTGTGGTTCTAACCCCGGATGGGTACATCCGGAGTCACCTTTATTATGCCCTTTTTGGGCAATAGGGGGGGCTCCACAAAAAAGAGTGCAGGCTACGCCTTCCTTTTTTATTTCTCATCCCCTGCTT
>CBDUPM010000170.1:0-6237 GCA_965369105.1 uncultured Bacteroidales bacterium
AAACATACCAGTTATCATCATATCGTGGATTTTCACCAAAAGATTTGGTTGCCAGCAGGGTTCCGCTTTTATAATTTCCCACAGGATCGACCCCCTGTGCATCTTCATCCGAGCGACATCCTTCCCCGCCATACACCGAATAAGTGCAACGGGTGTTCCATATTCCGTTTATTTCATCTACATTCCCACCAACATCCGGATCATATACCCAAATAAACACCGGTTTATCATAGTCTTTTGGAAGAAGAAAAAAGAAAGTCTGGGAAAAATCATCATCTCCCCAGCTAACTTCTGCCTGGGGACCAAAAGTCATTAAAAATGGGATATTCTCTTCAACGTTCGGCACCGGCTGGGCAAAAATCCCCAGGGGAAATAAACTAATGAGAATAATATATAGAATTCTTACATTCATTTTTTAAAGTCGGTTACTGACTTTCATGTTTCAAATATAATACCAAAAAATAACTAATTGTATTTTGCCTGGGCCTCCTTTATCAGTTTTCATTAACAATAATAGTCTTGTAAGTACAATATCTCCTGGCAGTTTCCGGGTCATTACTATCCTCTATAATCCCCAGTTTCAGGGTGAAAGTGCCGGGACTTCTGTAAATATGCCGTACTGCTGCACCAATTTCTTTTTCACCATCCCCGTAGTCCCAATAAAATTCTCCCGGCACAGCATCGCCCAGGTAAGATTCGGTTCCATGCATTTGAATCTCCTGGCTTAGGATGACAGTATCGGGTCCGGAAATATAGGGTTGAATGATCTTTCTCACTTCCACCAGGTATTCAGCCTGGTTAAACTCCACAATTCCTGTCAGCCGGTCCACCACGTTTAGTTCCACCAGGTAATCTCCGGGACCCGGGTAGCAATGTTCTGCTTCAGTGGCCATTACTTTTGCCCCGTCGCCCATATTCCATTCATATACATATAAATTGGTGTCAAGGGAAACCGTGTTTTCCTCAAAAAAGACATAGCAATAATTATCTGTTTGTTGTTGCTTGCAGAGTTCAAATTCAGGAAGAGTGGATTCAAAGGAAAAGATATCGTAGCTTCCTCCCCGGTTTGAGGTAAAATACCCTGAGGTAAAATCTTCATTTGCCACATAGGTGAAATCATCCCTTCCCCCATTAAAAGGTAATCCTAATTTCACTGGTGTAAACCAACGTCCATTGAAAAAATCTGTATAGAAAATATCATAATCAGCCCGGTTGTCATGCCGGTCTGAGGAAAAATATAATCTGCCGGTAGAATGCAGATAGGGAAAAATTTCATTTCCATCGGTATTAACTGCTGGTCCCAGGTTTTCAGGCACGGTCCATGAACCGTTTTGAAATTTTGATACATAAATATCGAATTCCCCAAAACCTCCGGGTTTATTGGATGAAAAATATAAAACATCACCCATGGCACTCAGGCTGGGGTGTAAAAACTTATATCCCCTGTCATTGTGTTCAAATTCAGATAAGTCTGTCCAGGAGCTTCCGTCAAAACGAATAAAATATAGTCCCTGGTTAGGATTCACCCTTCTTGAACTCCCGGGGGTTGAGATTTCGTAATCCCTCGAAAATACAGCCATATCTTCATTAAAATTCAATGAAATGGTGGATTGATTTCCGGAATTAAAATGTATGTTTTCAGAAAATATTTTTGGAGTGGACCAGCCTCCATTTTCATTTTGCTCAATATAATAAAGATGAGCAGGTAGTTGATCATCTTTTATTTTCCAGTTCGTAAAACCTCCCTGTTGACGGTCAGAATTATAAATGATACCATTATTGGTAATAATAGGTGCTATTTCATTATTTGAAGAAGTAGAAATAACATTAAATTTTTTATCCTTGATTGTTCTTTGAGAAAAAAGCGTGTTTCCTCCTGCCAGGAAAATTATAATTAAGGATAATATTTTTACTTTGCCTATCATATCTAAAAGAATACCGGGCTTGTTACATTAGACTCAAAATTCAGTTCATACCTCAGGAGAAACTCAAAGGATCCGTTTGATACTTTGCTTAAATTGGTAAAAGAATAATCATAGGCTATTCCAATTCTAACCGGACTGGTAATTTGTATTTCTAAAATTGAGGTCAGGGTTTTTGATGTAGTCCTGTAAAGAGTTCCAAGCCAGAGTTTATCATTCATTAAAATATAATTCAATCCTCCCTGTATATCAACCCCATTCCTGCTGAGTTCGGCCATAGTTGTTGCTTTCAGTTTAAAACCTGAACTGATATCGAAAAGGTAACCTGCAGTTAGCAAATACCTGTAGGCTGCCGGGTCAAACTTAATGGTTTCTGTTCCATCGGGTAAATTCAATAGATAGGGCACGGAAATCCCAAGAAAGAAATTATCCGAATATAAGTAAGCTCCGGTTCCAAAGTTAGGAGCCCAGCCTTTGTCGCTAACAAAGGTAGGATCCGTTGGATCCTGCAAATCGAGCAGTGAATAATCCAGTGAATAATTATACAGCCCTGCCCTTAAACCTAAACTCAATCGGACTCCACCAAGCCACATCCTGTATGCATAATGAGTATAAAAACCTGTATTTGAATATCCCGGGTAACTTTTATTTTCAAAGCTTGCTCCCAATGCAACTTTCCCGTTTTTTGTCGGTGTATGTATCCCGAACATATTTCCCCGGGGATTCCCTTCAAAGCCCTGGTAAATTTGTCTGTTCACATAGGACATACTGAGGGCTTCCCTGCTTCCTGCGTATGCAGGATTATTTGAAAGTCCGTTATTTAAATACTGGCTTAGCCTCGGAACTTCAAATTGAGCTTCTGATACCAGGCTAAACAGGAAAAGAGATAATATTATATATAGTTTTCTCATTTATTTTACTACCACAAAGCCTTTGTCAACATATTCAACTCCTTTATAATCGATGACCAGGACATAATAGTAAGTACCCGGTGGTACAAAATTATTTTCATTCTTCGTTCTTCCATCCCACAGAACCCGCCCATTATTCGCCAGATCTTTTTCGAAGCCCAGATCATCCAGATCTGATTCTGTCAATTCCCTTACCAGCATCCCGTTAGTCGAAAATACCTGGAAGGTGAATGATATTCCTTCTACCTGCAGACCTTCAGCAACAAGCTTGTCATTTTTTCCGTCTTCGTTTTCTGGAGAAATCCCTTCATAAACATGAACTTCTTTCCGGATAATCGCAATTTCATCAAACCGGCTTTCACAATTACCATTGACAACAGTATACCTGGCAACAATCACTTCTTCTATTGGAATATTTTCTACTGTAGAGCTGAATTCATTCCCATCTATATCCGCATTACCGGAAGAAATTGTCCAGTTTACAAAACCGGCAGTGGGAACTTCACCATTTAAAGCAGTTTTATCTGTCAGGAAAATAATCAGGGAATCACCCTCACTTATTTCAGGATCTTCCGGTTGCTCATATAGTTTTACCTCCAGAGTATCTGAACGCTGTCCACAGGAATTGGTCACCTGGCTGAACAGGACTTTCACAACTGTTGAGTCGAAATCAGGATTTTGATGGGAGAAATTTCCCGAGGATGCAAGACTATCCTGGATATCCATAAAATCCTGGTTTACCGACCACCATCCATTACTGACACCCGGGTTTGTATCCGGAATGGATTCCAGCTGAAAATCTGTTCCGCACACCATGAAAGGGTCAGCTGGTTTGTTTATTCCGGGTTCAGGGGCTTTATTGACCCATAATGGGATCGATTGATCAAGTCCTTCCAGTGCAACACAACCGTTTCCATCCACCAAACTTACAACAGAATAATTATATGCAGTAAAAGGATTGAATCCTGTGATATTTACAGAGCCTGTATTTGCAGAAAGAATAACTTCCGTATCTGCATTTACATTATCATTATAGTTTATGGTATAATCTACCGGGCTTCCTTCAGCACTGAAAATTTCAAATCCCAGGAAGAAGTTGGTCTGATCGTTACAGATGGTATCAAGAGATGAAGTCAGGTTT
This sequence comes from uncultured Bacteroidales bacterium, assembly GCA_965369105.1. Classification (GTDB taxonomy): domain Bacteria; phylum Bacteroidota; class Bacteroidia; order Bacteroidales; genus JAGLSB01. The sequence goes on from CBDUPM010000170.1 coordinate 3,975, forward strand.
GCCAGCACCGGGAGTGATAAGGTATCCACAAGTATGGGGACAGAAGTTGTGTCCGTACATTTTCCGGAAACGACAATTCGTCTGTATTCTGTTGGCAAAATAAAAGCGTCTTTGGTATAATCTTCTGAATCATTAATTCCATCAGCTGCTTCCCATAAACCACCGTCCACACTTTGCTCCCAGCCAAACAAATGATTCTCATTTCCTCCTGTGACGGGTTTTGCATCCACCAGCACAGTGGTTCCGTAACATACATCCAGTCCGGCCGGAGTTTCAAAGTCGTTATTTTTAATTGTAGGTTGAATGAAGATACTTACCGGGTCGCTGAAATCTTCACAGGTATTTGCAGGTCCGGAAAGAACATGCCTTCTAAAGTAATAATAACTGGTATCATTCAATATTCCGGGGGAATAATTAACTCCATCATTCAGGCCCGGGGCAGGACTGAATTCTGTTTCATTATCTTTCCGGGATTCCCAGATATAGGTATATTCCCCTGATAATCCTCCGCTTGCAATTATTCCGGTTATTTGCGGGGATTCCGTTTCCTGACAAATGGTATCATCAGGACTGGTTAAAGTATTAACCAGTTGGGGAAGGATTTCAATTTTTTTAGCAGCACTGATATCCATGCAGGCGCTGTCGGTGGTGGCTGAATAAACCGTTCTTCTGAACCAGGTTGTGGAATTGAGGACACCGGGCTGGAAATCCTCCTGGTCCGTACTGCCACCTCCGCTTGTCCAGCTACCGGTTCCATTTGGACTTTGTTCCCAGTAATAGGAATAATCACCAGATTTACCATTTGAGGGAACAGAACCGTCAAGCGTTATGGATGGAAGATTTGCACAAATAGTGTCTGCCGGTGAAGAAATCGTATTACCGGTAATGTTCGGGTACACTAATATGGAAACGGAATTACTGCTATCGATACAGGCATCATCACTTCCCGAATATACCCATCTTCTGAAAGTATAGGTATTAGTTGTTAAAACACCGGGGTCATAATCTTCCGTAGTTGCGACCATGGTTCTGATTCCACCGGCCGTTTGGTACCATTCATATCTTTTATCACCGGTCTGGCCACCCCCCGGTTCATCTCCTTCCAGTGTAGCCGCGTTATCATTATTACATATGATTTGATCCTCACTGATATCCAGGGAATTTAAGGAAGGGAGCACGGTTATTTTTACAGAATTAGAACTGTCTGTGCATACACCCGATTCAACAATTCTTTTATAATACCGGGTGGTGGATAAATTAGGAACGGTATAATCAAACTGATCAATGGTTCCGGGGGCATCATCAAAATCCGAATCATTATCACTGTCAATCCATTTATAGGAATACAGTCCTCCCACACCTCCTGAAAGGCTTAAAGCAGAACTAAGATCATTTTCCGGAGCCAGGTTAAAACAAATGGTATCATCTGCAATAATCAGGTTATTCTCAATTTTAGGATGAACATTTATGGTCGTATAAAAACCAGAATCTGTAATATCCGTATTGATATTATCGACCACATATCTTCGGTAGTAGGTTGTATCTGTAAGGACAGGCGGACTGTAGGTCACCTGGTTATTTACTCCGCTGGCAACCACCCAGTTTTCCGCATCGGATGATTGCAGCCATTTATAGGTAAAATCACCTGATCCTCCCTTTGCTTTGGATGCATTGAGGGTTTTAGGAGCAAGACCTTCGCAAATCGTCTGGTCATCCGGAAGAGTATTAACGATGAATCCCCTGATGGGTATTAATAAATTCCCCTGCCTGAGTCCGTTTGCCCCTGACCCGGCTCCGTTGGTATCAGGTCCGGACCCCACTACTCCTGAATTAAAGCCTGAAGGTTCCTGTAAGACCGGACTTACGGTACCGGGTAAAGAAATCTCGTTATGCTGAATGACGCCTCCGCCACCTCCGCCACCGGGACCTGTAATATCAGGAGAAGGGGTAACACTTCCTCCCATTCCTCCTTTTACCTGCAATGAAACATTCCCGATGTAATTACTAACTTCCATTATCAGAACACCGCCACCACCACCACCGCCTGCTCCGGCAGTTACGGGCCCGGGTACAGAAGCTCCATTGGCAGAAATGGCTCTTGAACCAACAGCTTCTAAAGTATCAGTGATTAGAATAATTATTCCTCCTCCGTTTCCTCCTGAGCTTCCGATTCTTCCATTGGATGGAGACTGGGTTCCGGCACCTCCGCCACCTCCCATCCGGATTCTGTTACCGTCCTCAAGAGAAGGATCTGTTTCATAAT
>CBDUPM010000171.1:0-6211 GCA_965369105.1 uncultured Bacteroidales bacterium
GCAGCTATATCATCAATTTCTTTAATTTTTTCAGGTAAAATATCAATTTTAAAAATATTTTGGTCCAATCCATTATAAATCGATTGAAGCATAGGATCAAATTCGGCATCGGGACTTTCAACCTGGAAATATTCTTCCATTCTTTTTATTCCTTCAATCCCCATATTTTGAGTAATCTCCACTGCATTTGTACTCCATGGAGTAATCATTTCTTTGCGTGGTCCGGCAAAATACCCCTTGATACCTGAAGTTTCCTCCATTTTTGCATCCCCGAACAGCCATTCCAGTTTCACAACAGTCTCTGCTGAAAATTCTGAATTAGATTCTATCGCAATAATTTGAGCATCAGTAACTTTAAAAAAGACAACCATTTAAAAGATTTTAGAATTATGAATCTGAATCTGAGAAGGGACAAAGATAGTCAAACAAACAGAAAATTATACTTCTCAAAGATCTAAAAGGATTAACATTTTTATCCTGAAATGTTGATATTGCAGGTGTGAACCCGGAGTATCAGGGATAAGGGGCCGGAACTACGTGAAAGACATAGCAGGTAAACTTATTGAGATGATTTTAAGGACATTTCCTGTAAAGAAAAACAGGAAAAGCCAAAAAAATCATTATTATTGCATAAATGACTGAAAAAATGTCCCTCTTAAGCTGTTTCTGGAAATGAAAGAATTTTGGAATCAAAGGTATGATACAGAAGATTTTGTTTATGGCCTGGAACCGAATGAGTTCTTTGCTGCAAACCTGGAACCTAAATACAGAGGGAAGTTATTGCTTCCGGGAGAAGGAGAAGGTCGGAATGCTTTTTATGCTGCTTCTATAGGATGGGATGTACATGCTTTTGATCAAAGTGAGGTAGCAGCAGCAAAAGCAATGGCTCTTGCGCGTTTAAACCGTTTTGTATTTGAATATGAAATAAATGATTGCGAACATTTTCAAATGGTTCCAAATTATTATGATGCCGTTGGTCTGATTTTTTTGCACCTCCCTCCTGATTTGAGAAAGAATTTTCACCGACAGCTGGTAAGAAAAATAAAACCGGGAGGATTGATAATCGGGGAATTCTTTTCCAAAAAGCAAATCGTTTTAAACACCGGTGGTCCCAGGGATCCCGAAATGCTTTATTCCCTTGAGGATATAGAAGAAGATTTCATGGCCCTGGAATTTCAGGTTTTGGAAGAAAAAAACATACATATCAGGGAGGGTAAACTTCATGACGGAATGGTATCTGTCATAAGATTTACCGGTATTTTAAAGTGTTAACCCGGGAACTTTCTTATTTTACTATGAACCGCTTATAAGTTCACCTAGTACCTCTCTTACATTCAGGTAGTTTTCCACGTAATATCTTGCTTTGGTGGGTTTTGTCCCGATTTTGATTGTAAAAGCTTCCGGAGGCATTGCTTCAAAAGTAAATTCATCAGTCCAATCATCGCCGAGTGCAATTATAAAATCATAATTCTCATTTCCTAATCTGAACTGTGCTGCCCTGCCCTTATTTATCCCTGAGTTTTTAACCTCTATTACCTTATCCCCGTCCATTATTTCGAGATTCAGGTTTGAAACAAGGCTTTGCAGCTCATCTTTCAGTTCCAGTGATCTCTGCACTCCCAGGTCCGGATCGGCTTTCCGGTAGTGCCAGACAAGTGAATAATTTTTTTCTTCTATGAAACTTCTAGGTGTTCTGTCTACATAAAAATCAAGTGTAGGTCTGATAATCTCCATCCATTCTTTGTTAATGGCCTCCATCATTTTCCATTCATCTCCGGGTTCGCGGTACCAGACTCCGTGCTCGGCAATAAATCCAAGCCTCCATTTCTCATTAAACCATTCTGATAAGGTTTCCTTATCTCTTCCGCTAATGATTACCACCTGGTTTTTTGGATCTCCGGTAAGTGATTCCAGTATTTCGTAGAGTTGTTTATCCGGTTTGGCGTCATTTGGATTTTTAAAGAATCCCTGTAGTGTTCCGTCATAGTCCAGAAAAATCATTCGTTTTTTAGCTGAATCGTATTTTTCTTTCATGGATTTACTGACAGCGGAACTGAATTTCCGGGTAAGATTGAACTCCTGAATTTTCTTAACACTTTCAAGGCTATCCATAAAATCTTTCGCCCATTTTTCGTCTGTGTAATTTGAAAGTCTTTTTTGCAAAGCGGTATTCATCAATTGAATTTCTTCCCAGGGCATGGAAAGAGCCGTATGGATAGCTTCTGATATATCAGTATGACTGTTGGGGTTTACGATCAAAGCTTCTCCGAGTTCTTTGGAAGCACCCGCCATTTCAGATAATATTAAAACTCCTTTTTTAGCCGGTCGACTGGCAATGTATTCTTTGGCTATAAGATTCATACCATCCCGGATGGGTGTAATTAATGCCACATCAGAACTCAGGTATACCTGGATCATTTCATCGAAATTCAGTTCGGTATAGAAATAATGTATCGGGGTCCAGCCAACATTCCCGAACTCTGAATTTATCCGGCCTACCTGTTCATCCACCCCTGACTTTATTTTCGTATATTCTGAAATGCTTGCATTGGGAGGGGTAACGTAAAGCAATAAGCTGACCTTTTCATGATATTCAGGGAATTTTTGAAGGAAAGTACGAAAGGATAATACCCTGTTTATTAAACCTTTGGAATAGTCAAGCCAATCAATGGATAATATGATTTTATTATCTTTATTTTTCCGGATATTTCTTTCAATTTGTTCCCTGAATTCCTTCAGATGATCGGGTGTTTCTTTCAATAATTCCATTGCCCGGTTATGGTATTTCTCATAGTTAATACCCATAGGGAAATTTTCTACTTTTAAAACCCTTTTTTCATACCTGATTTGATTGAAATAGGTGTCCAGTCCCATGAAACGCCTGACAGAACTTAAAAAATGTCGTTCAGAGTCGTAGGTATGAAATCCGATTAAATCGGCTCCAAGCAATCCTTCCAGAATTTCTATCCTGTATGGCAGGAGTCTGAATATCTCAAAAGAAGGGAAAGGAATATGCTGGAAATAACCAATGCTGAGTTCCGGATGTTTTTCCCTGAGCATTTTTGGGAGAAGCATTAAATGAAAATCGTGGATCCAGATTTTGTCCCCTGGTTTTAATATTGCACTTATTTCGTCCGCATATTTTTGATTTACTCTTCTGTAGGCATTCCAGTCCTCTTTTTTATAATCAGCCATTTCCTGGTAATAATGAAATAATGGCCATAGCGTGCTGTTTGAAAAACCATCCAGGTATTTATTACCTTCCTTCTTTTTCAGGTAAATGGGATGACAATCCATTTTGAGGTATTCCATATACAACCTGCTTTTTTCATTTTTGGTGAGTTTTTTATCTGAAAACCCCGTTGTTCCTATCCAGACCGTTTCCTGCTTATCCTGGAATTTTTTCATTCCACTGGAAAAGCCACCGATTCGATTTTCAAGGGTAATTTTTCCCTGGCTGTATTCTGAAACCTTCAGAGGTAATAAGTTTGATACAATTACTATTCGACTCATAATTTAAATAATTTCAATAAAGATAGTGAAGATATTGGAGTAGTTCAATTTGCATTATAAACTATTTGGACGGGATTATTTTAATTTACTGTTATATTTGACTTTGATAAACTTTAATAATAAAAATCTCCAGAGATGTACTGGAAATTTTTTTATCGTTACTTTTGTATGACAACAATCTAAAATATATATCATGGCGAAGCATTTATTTGACGCAGTTATTTTTGATCTGGATGGTGTAATAACCCAAACAGCCCTTGTTCATTCCATTGCATGGACAACAATGTTTAATGATTATTTAAAATTCCGGGAAGAAAAATACGGAGAGAAATTCAGGGAATTTACACATGAAGGTGATTACCTCCCTCATGTTGACGGTAAACCCCGCTACAAAGGAGTTGCTGATTTTCTGGCCAGTCGTGATATTGATATTCCTTTTGGAGATCCATCCGATGATGTTGAAAAAGAAACTGCCTGCGGCCTGGGAAACAGGAAAAATACCTATTTCAATCAGATCCTTGAACGGGATGGTGTTCAGGTTTATGAAAGCACTGTAAAATTGCTGGAAGACCTAAAGGCCGAAGGAATCAGAATTGGAGTGGCCTCTTCAAGTAAAAACTGTAAAAAAGTTCTGGAAGCCGCCGGATTAATGCATTTTTTTGAAACCCGGGTGGATGGGGAAGTATCTGCCGAAATCGGCTTGAAAGGAAAACCTGAACCGGATATTTTTACCACTGCCTGCGATAACCTGGGTGTTGCATATGATAAATCAGTAGTGGTTGAAGATGCGGTGAGCGGAGTTCAGGCCGGTGCAAAAGGTGGATTTGGTTTTACTATCGGACTAGACAGGGAAGGGAACCGGGAAGCTCTTGAAAAGAATGGAGCCGATATCGTTTATGATGATATTGAAGAATTAGGAGGAATAGAAGGAATTAATTCATGGTTTAAAAAAAAAGTCGATGAATTAAAGTGGAGCCTGGTTTACAAAGATTATGACCCATCCAAGGAGAAATCCAGAGAAGCATTACTGGCTGTAGGAAATGGCTTTTTTGCCACCAGGGGAGCCATGGAAGAAATCAAAGCCTCTGATACAGGATATCCCGGAAGCTACATGGCCGGACTATATAACCGAAGAAAATCCAAAGTTGGCGACCGCTTTATCGAAAATGAAGATTTTGTCAATTTTATTAACTGGTTACCGGTTAATTTCAGGGTCAAAGGAGGAGATTGGTTTAATCCTGCAAAAGATGATTTCCAGCTAATTGAAAGAAAACTGGACCTTAAGTCGGGAATCCTGTACCGGAAAATACGGGTAAACCACTCTGACGGGAAAAAAACCAGGGTAGAATCAAGGCGATTCGTAAGTATGTCTGATCCCCACCTGGCCGGTCTTGAATATAAAGTTACCCCCGAGAATTACAGCGGGGAAATAGAGTTAAGATCAGAACTTGATGCCGAAATAAAGAATGATGGGGTTGCAAGATACAGAGATCTTGACCAGAATCACATCGAAGTGCTGGAGAGTGGACATATGAATGAGAAAAATTTCATTACTCTAAGAACCAATCAATCTGATATCCAGATAGCTACCGTTGAAAAACTGGATGCCGAGATGCAGGGCAAAAAGCTTCCTGTATTCGATTTCAAACAGGAAAACGCACGAACATCTTCCTTTTTTCGTCAGCATATAAAAGAAGGAGTCAGCATCAAGCTGAGAAAACTGGTTTCAATCCATAATTCAAAAGATTTTAATGACAGAATCCCCCTCGGAGCAGCAATGGAAGATCTCCATGATGAAATAGATTTTGAGAAAGAGTTGAAGTCCAGCGCCAAGGCATGGGGGGAAATCTGGAGTAAAGCCGATTTTCGTGTTGAGGGCGACCGCCTGGGACAGATGCTCCTGCGCTTGCATATTTTCCATCTTTTTGTCACAGCTTCACCCTATCATACAGAACTTGATGCCGGGATTCCGGCTCGCGGACTTCATGGAGAAGCCTATCGCGGGCATATTTTCTGGGATGAGTTATATATTCTACCCTTTTATATTGCTACATTCCCTAAGATTGCCAAAAGTGTACTGATGTACAGATACCGCCGACTTGAGAAAGCCAGAGAATATGCAAAGGAATATGGCTATGAAGGTGCAATGTTCCCCTGGCAAAGCGGAAGTGATGGCAGGGAAGAGACTCAAATATTACATCTGAATCCTGTTTCCGGGGAATGGGGCGATGATTACAGCTCTCTTCAACGTCATATTTCCATAGCCATTGCCTACAATATCTGGCAATATTACCATATCTCTGATGATCAGCAGTTTATGAATCAATATGGGGCAGAAATGTTCTTTGATATTTGCAGATTTTGGGCCAGTACAGCGGTCTATAATGAAAAAACCTCGAGGTATTCTATCTCAAAAGTTATGGGGCCAGATGAATTTCATGAGAAGTTACCGGGGACAAAAGCAGGTGGACTGACAGATAATGCTTATACTAATCTGATGGTAGCCTGGTGCATGGAGCGTGCTTTTGAAATTCTCAGCATGCTTGATATTGAAGAAAGGCAGAGAGTTGTGGAAAAACTGGATTTGAATAAAGAAGAACTCGTGAAATGGAAAGATCTCACCTCCAAACTCAATATAAATATCGATGAAAATGGGGTGATTGAACAGTTCGATAATTATTTTAGTTTAAAAGAACTG
>CBDUPM010000172.1:0-6207 GCA_965369105.1 uncultured Bacteroidales bacterium
AAGCTCACTTCCCGATTTAATTGTGATTGATGGAGGAAAAGGACAATTGAGTGCGTCGGTTAAAAGCCTGGAAGAATTAGGAATAAGAGGACAGGTACCTATTATTGGAATTGCTAAAAAACTCGAAGAAATATATTTTCCCGATGATCCGGTTCCATTATACCTTGATAAAAATTCCGAATCATTGAAGGTTATCCAACTCCTCAGAAATGAAGCCCATCGATTTGGAATAAATTTTCACCGGCAAAAAAGATCCGGTTCAATGTTAGAATCCGAATTGGAGAAAATTCCGGGAGTAGGCGAAAAAACCATTTCTGATCTCATTTCAGTTTTCGGATCGGTCGAAAACCTGAAAAAAGCCCCCAAAAAGGATATCATAAAAATTATTGGTAAAAACAGGGCTGAAAAGCTCTGGAAAGGATTAATTATAAAAAACAGGTAATTGTTAACAAAGTGCTTAAAATCAATATCTTAAAAGCAAACATATTGGACTTAACCGCTTTAGAATTTCATATTTTAACCGGACTAAGGCTAAGGGGCTGAATACTTAAATCTGGAGGCTTATTTTTTACGATTCACGGTAAAATTTAATAAGTGCATAAGCGAATTCCGTGAATCATTTTCAGGGAAGGACAAAAGAATATCTTCGGCTTCTTTTTTAAATTCATTCATTTTCTTTTCAGCAAATTCTAAACCTTTATACTTATTTACGTATTCAAAAACGACATCAACTTTTTTTCTGTTTTTACTTTGCTTCCTTATGATATGAATGATTTCCTTTTTTTCTTTGGCCGAACATTTTTCCAGGGTATAGATTAAAGGCAAAGTCATTTTCTTTTCTTTAATATCATTTGCCGTTGGTTTTCCGATTTTTCCATCTCTTTGATAATCGAATAAATCATCTTTAATCTGAAATGCCATTCCCACCTTATATCCGAATTCCTTCATTTTTGCAACTTCTTCATCACTGGCCCCGGAAGCCCGGGCTCCGGTAGCAGTGCAGGTGGCAATAAGTACGGCCGTTTTCTTTCGGATTACTTCATAATAGTCATCCATGCTGATATCCAGTCTGCGGGTCTTTCTGATTTGCATAATTTCCCCTTCAGACATATCCCTGACCGCCTCCGAAACAATCTCCAATAAATCAAATTCTTTACTAAAAACGGATAAAAGAACCCCCTGCGCCAGAAGAAAATCCCCCACCAGAACCGCTAACTTGCTGCCCCACAAGGCTTTAATAGAAAAAGACCCCCTTCTTTCATATGAATCATCTACTACATCGTCATGAACAAGAGTGGCCGTGTGCAGGAGCTCAATCATACAGGCGGCCTTATAACTCGATTCCGTGATTTCATTTATCATGGAAGAAGTTAAGAGAACAAAGACCGGACGAAGCTGTTTACCTTTTTTACGAAGAATATAATTGGTTATATGATCTAAAAACGGAACACTGCTCTTTAAAGACTTCCTGAAATATTTTTCAAATTCTTTTAGTTCTTTGGAAATAGGAGCTTTAATTATTTTAAGATCATTCATATCAGATTTTTAGATGTTCAAAGGTAATATTCATTTTCTTTTTTATAACGAAATAAGTGATTTACTGAAAAGCCTTGGTTTAAAAAAAGAAGAAAGAATATCATTATTATACTGATATATAATGGAATAGAATTTGTGATATAAAAAATTTTATTTCCGTCCGACCCGGGATCTCTGATCTATTTTTCCCTTAAAAAGTTGATATTAATCACACTCCAAAGATAATATATTTATATATTTGCATTTGTTAATGAATAGATTAATTATCGTATTCCATTATAACATATAAAATGAAAATTACTGATTTAACCCAGGAGCAACTCGAAAAGGCGGCAAATATGCTCAAAGCTATTGCTCACCCAATGCGGATAGCCATTATAAACTATTTGGATGAGGGAAAGAAGCTTACGGTGACACAAATTCATGAACTATTGCAAATAGAACAATCCACTACCTCACACCACCTGGGAATATTAAAAGACAAGGGAGTTTTAACCTCCACAAGAGAAGGTAAAAACACCTACTATTCCTTGAGACACGATAATCTCAATAATATCGTTGAATGCATCAGTAAATGTGCATGTAATTGAAAGAAGCTTATGGAAACAAATAGGGCTGGATTTTTCAGCCCTATATTTTTTCCGGAAGATTTGTTTGCACGGGAATAAATTTCTGAATGATATTTTTACAAATCCGAAAATATGAATAGCTCGAAGATAAGAATCACGAAAGAGTTTAATTTTGAAATGGCCCATGCCCTTTGGGATTATGATGGAGCATGCAGTAATATACACGGCCATTCTTATAAACTCTTTGTAACACTGAAGGGAGATATTTTACACGACACCCAGAGTCCAAAAAATGGCATGGTGGCAGATTTTGGTGATATAAAAAAACTGGTTAAAACGGAGATTGTTAATGATTTTGACCATAGCCTGGTAATCTCAGAAAAAGCAGATATGGATTGCATCAGCGCAACCAAACAAATGTTTAACAGGGTTATAATTTTGGATTTTCAACCCACATGCGAAAATCTCCTGGTGTTTTTTGCAGAGAAACTTTCTAAAAAATTACCGGAACACCTTCAATTATTTTCATTAAAGTTACGGGAAACAGAAACTTCTTTTGCCGAATGGTTCGCAGAAGATAATTTATAATTCTATGTCTGAAGAAAAAAAACTTTTTCTCCTGGATGCATATGCTTTGATTTTCAGAGCGTATTATGCATTTATTGCCAATCCCATTAAAAATTCGAAAGGTTTTAATACATCTACCATTTTTGGGTTTATTCTCACACTGGATGATGTTCTCCGAAAAGAGAATCCCAGCCATATTGGTGTTGCTTTTGATCCCCCCGGACCCACATTCAGACATGAGATTTACCCGGAATACAAACAAAACCGGGAAGCTACACCAGAGGATATAAAAGCATCAGTTCCATGGATTAAAAAAATATTGCAGGCTTATAATATCCCCATCATAGAAGAAATGGGATATGAAGCAGACGATGTAATTGGAACGCTTTCAAAAAAGGCAGAAAAGAAAGGTTTCAAAGTTTATATGATGACCCCGGATAAGGATTATGCACAACTGGTTTCGGATAATATTTTCATGTATAAACCGGCGAGATCCGGGGGTGGGGCAGAAGTGCTTGGAATAGAAGAAATTAAGGAAAAATTTGGCGTTCAAAGTCCCGAACAGGTCATAGATATCCTGGGTCTCTGGGGCGATTCTTCCGATAATATACCGGGCGTACCCGGAATTGGCGAAAAAACCTCAAAAAAGCTGATTGCGGAATACCAAAGCCTGGAAAATATCCTGGCGAGTACCGAAGATTTCAAAGGGAAACAAAAAGAAAACCTGGAAAATTTTAAAGACCAGGCTATTTTATCAAAAAAACTGGCAACTATTGAACAGAATTTGCCTGTCGAATTTAACGATAAAACATTTATTAAACAAGATATTAACAGGGATCAATTAAAGCAATTATTTGAAGAACTGGAATTCCGGACATTAAAGACAAGAATCCTGGGTATTCAGGAAACGGCTCCTGCTGGAAGTTCGGGGGTTCAGGGGAATTTATTTGGGGGAGATGAAGCAGAAAATCTCCCTGATACAAGTAAATATGACCGCTTTTCTGATTTATCAAATGATTATAAATTAATCAGCACGGAAGCTGAAATAGAGAAGCTTAAAAGGGAAATTCAATCCAAAACTGCTTTTTGCTTTGATACAGAAACTACCGGTCTGGACCCATTAACCGCAGACCTCCTGGGGATTGCCTTTTCATTTGAGAAACACATTGCTTACTATCTGCCTGTAAATGTGAAAGATGACAGTTCTCTTAAGAAGCTGGACTTACTAAAGGAACTGTTTGAAAACGAAAATATTCTGAAGGTTGGACAAAATCTGAAATTTGATATCCGTGTCCTGATGAAATGTGGAATTGTAGTTAAAGGAGAAGTATTTGACACTATGATTGCTCATTATTTACTAAAGCCGGAGCAAAGACACAACCTGAATATTCTTTCTGAGGAATACCTGAATTACAGTCCCATAAAAATAGAGGAACTGATTGGAGCCAAGGGCAAGGGCCAGCGAAACATGAGTCAGGTGGATTTGGATAAGCTGAAAGATTATGCAAGCGAAGATGCTGATATTACCTGGCAGTTATATGAAGTACTATCCGGTGAAATTAAAAGCAACGGGCTTTTGGATCTGGCACAAAAAGTGGAAATGCCCCTTGTGAAAGTTCTGGCTATTATGGAAAATGAAGGAATAAAGCTGGATGTTCCTGCGCTGGAGATTTATTCCGGGATACTTAGTGATGAGCTATCACAAATAGAAAAGAATATCTATGAACAGGCGGGAACGCAATTTAATATTGGATCTCCCAAGCAGCTGGGTGATATTCTTTTTGAAAAGCTCGAAATCATAAAAGACGCTAAAAAGACAAAAACAAAACAATACCAAACCGGTGAAGATGTGTTGATTCGACTTGTAGATAAGCACCCGATTGTAAAGGAGGTCCTGGAATTTCGTCAAATTAAAAAGTTATTATCTACCTATATAGAAGCATTACCTAAACTTATAAATGAAAGAACTGGACGACTCCATACTTCCTTTGTACAGCATTTGGTCGCCACCGGGAGATTAAGTTCTCAAAATCCAAATCTTCAGAATATACCAATCCGGGAAGAAAGAGGCAGAGAAATACGGAAGTCCTTTATTCCTGAAAAGGGAAACCTTTTTTTAGCAGCGGATTATTCTCAAATAGAATTAAGGTTAATGGCTCATCTGAGCGGAGATAAAGAAATGATTGCGGCATTTGAAGCCGGACAGGATATTCACACTTCCACGGCGGCAAAAATCAACGGGATCAGTGAAGAAGAGGTTAGCCGGGAAATGAGGAGCCAGGCAAAAACGGCCAACTTCGGGATTATTTATGGCATTTCAGCTTTTGGGTTAAGCCAGAGATTGAACATCAGCCGAAGCGAAGCAAAAAACCTGATCGATGGATATTTTAAAGGCTTTCCAAATGTAAAGGAATATATGGATGAAAGTATCAGGAAAGCACGGGAAGAAGGGGCTGTTTTTACGATTCTGGGAAGAAAACGTTATTTACCAGACATTCATTCACGCAATTCCCTGGTTAGGGGAGTGGCTGAAAGAAATGCTATAAATGCGCCTATCCAGGGTTCTGCAGCAGACATAATTAAAATTGCTATGGTTAAAATCCAAAATAGGATAGACGCTGAAAAAGTCCATTCAAAAATGCTTCTTCAGGTACATGACGAACTTGTATTTGAAGTTCCGGAGGATGAAGTTGATATTATGAAAAAACTTGTCAGGGAAGAAATGGAGTCGGCTTATAAACTAAAAGTACCTTTAACGGTAGATATGGATACAGGAAAAAACTGGCTTGAAGCTCACTAGATCATAAAACAAATTCAATATTATGAGAATTCATTTATCAGGTATTGCCGCAAAAGAACTGGGTAAGAGTGAATATGAATATTCCGGAAAGTTGTCCAAAAAAGAATTGATAAGCTTTATTCTGAATGCGAAACCTTCCTTAAGAAATATTCAACTGGAAATGGCGGTCAACTCCGTCAGGGTAGAGGCAGAAGATATCGATTTTTCAAAAAAAGATGAGATTCTGATTTTTAATGCATATGCGGGAGGCTAATCAGGTAAAAGGATATTCTTGTAATTAAGTTCATTTTCAAGGACCTCACCTGCACGGCTAATTTGTTCATCTTTTTTAACAGAATAAGCGATTCTTCCGCTTTGATAAAAATACCTTCCCAGGATTTCTTCATTTATCAGGTCGGTAATTTCATCTTTGAAATGATCCAGATCTGTATTATTATCATGTCTCAGTTTTTCCGAAAGAGCCTGAAACTCTTCTTTTGAAAGGTCATAATACTTTTCTGCTTTGGCCTTTTTTATAAGCTCGTCTAATGCCCTCTCACTGGAAGTTTCATATTCGAAGGACTTACTGTCCACGAATTTCTTAAAGTCTGAATAATCCTTTTCTCTTATACTAAAATCTTCACGATCAGGGGCTTCCGGATTTAACACGAGGTATTGACTGGCAAAATCAAAAATGATGTTTTGCGTATAGAGATTGAGGGTAAAAAAGCTTACAAATCCTGCAGTATCAATAAT
>CBDUPM010000173.1:0-6207 GCA_965369105.1 uncultured Bacteroidales bacterium
ATTGTTTGTACGCACTCTCCAGAAGTATTCTTTATTAGCCTCAAGCATTTGTACGTCCTTATATGTAAAAGGATAATTTGATTCTTCCAAAAGTAATTCTGTAAAAGCTTCATTCTCTGCAAGCTGAATATCAAAAGTATTAAAGAACCCATCCTGTGCCCATTCGATTTTAACAGGCAAATTATTGTTTAACAGGCTTCCTTCGTAAGGTTCTACTGCTCTTGGCCTTATTACCTGGTGGTCAATATCAGGATAGGTAAAAATAAACTCTCCAAAATCATCGAAGTCAACGGTAATTTTTTTTGTAACCGAATTATAGCTGGTACTGAGAGGGATAAAAGTCCCATCCCCTTCTGCCGGCCGAAAATATACGGTAACCAGATCAGGATTATCCAAATCGTAAATATTCACATCAAAACTTATTTGTCCACCTATATAATTTATAGATTGTGCACTTAACTCTAGCCTTTGGGGTAATACTGCAGGAGCCCGGTTTTCAAATTTTGGGAAAAGAGGGGCATAATCATAAGCATCCACGTTTAATACAGTATATCCTGCGGATATCATCTGGGTCAATTTAATTTTGATGCCAATATCCAATGTGTCTCCCTGAAAAAATTCATAGGTATTGCCTTCAGCTATTTCATCATAGGAGGCTGTATATTTTCCCGCCGGAGGATATGGAAATCGAACCGCCCTGTAACTTTCAACGGCAGGATTGTCGAAAAAGACCTCCAAAACAGTATTTCCAAGACTGTCAAATTCTGTACAGGTAGGAATGAGATCTCCGGTACCCCCTCCCCACCCAACCAGTGTGTTACCATTTGAAAGTCTTTGTGCACTTCCACGATGCCATCCGGGAATGTCTTCTGTTGGGGTGAAGCTTTTAATTTTTTCTGCTATTTTATGAACTTCATCAATTTTATATTCATGTGCTTCAGAAGTTCCCGGACCTGTTCTGGGACCATTGTCATAGATCAACACATTTCCGTTTTCAAGTCTGTAAAAAGTATGACCTGTTACATCGTTTACCCCTTCCAGACTATCTACTCCAACAAATGTAAATTCATTTTCATTTCCTCCCAGATGCCACATAATTTCTCCATTCTGGCGGTTGATTTTTTTTGTCCAGCCAGGGGTTCCTAAAAACATATTTCCGTCTTTGTCCAGATTAATGGTATTCAGATGAAATTCACTAACGGTTTGCCTGCTTGACCTGCGTCCAAAAATATAATCATGTTCATCGTAATGGTCCCATGACCTCCATTGCCATACTACATTTTTATCCTGATCCAGTTCCTGTACAATGCCTCCTGAAACCATAGCATTCGGATACCCTCCTTCAACGATTTCAGACAGATCCATTTGAGTCAGGTAATATCCAAATGCAAGAACATGTCCGTTGGGTAATAACTGAAAGTCATGTGCTTCCGCTATGTAACCATTTCCCAGCTGAAAACTATCTACTATTTCCATATCCTCATTCAAAACCATATGGATACAATTGCCGCCTCCCGTGTAGGAGTGATGTGATAGAAATTGTGCATAGGAAAGGAGTCCGTTTGGCTGTACTTTAAAATCATAAGAGTAATCATCGATGAGTTTTTTGTATTTAAAAGGAAGCCCGTTATCATCAAGCATCATAATGTAATATCCTGTCCCTTCAACATCTGCAGAGACTGAAAGAAAAAGGTATCCGGGTGCCGTTTCTCCTGTTTTATTGACGGTGATTGAAGGAAAATCATCTGGTAATTGACCGGATAAATTTGTGGTGAGTGTCAAAACTAGCAATGCAAATAAAAGCCGAAAACTCCTGTTTAAATTAATCATATCTGGTTTTTTATTTGTGTTGAAAATCATTTTATTACAGTATTTTTTTACAGTATTTTGTTTTACTTATCCTAATCATATAGCTTAAAAGGATAGGCTCTGTAATAAGTTTTTAATTTTGCTTTAAAGAGAATGTCTCCCCCGGCTGTAACTTCATATATGGAATTTCCTGCTCCATGTCCGATTTGAACACTTCCGTCATCATAAACGTGGATACTTCCCATAAAGCTTGCATAATTGGGTAGGTCATATGTCCAGATCTTCTCAACCGTTTTTTCCTTTTCATCCACTCGGAATTCAAGAGCCCTGCTGTATTGACCTCCCGGTCTTTTCCCTCCATTGTCATATACCATGATATTTCCATTTTCCAGAAGCCGCGGCATGTGTTGAGCATAAGTATAATCCTTTTCCGGTAATTCATCATCAAAGTTAATGGGAGTTAGCAAATATTTTTTCCAGGGGTCTTTCCAATCTTGCGGATTACTAAAAATCCATTTTATCGCTCCGGTTTCATAGTTAATCTTTGATATAAGACTTTGTAGTTTACAGGAAATCAATAATGAGGTATCCTCCGGAATATATTGGATAGAATTCAAATGGCACCAGTCATTTACATTTTCTTGCCAGATTCTCGGCCGGGTCGGGTCAAATATTTCCCTTAAATCCCAGTTTTTTATGATTTCACCTGTATGCCTGTCAATTTCAACAATCATATCCTCCGTATCATCGGCTATTGTTTCATAAGGCTGTGCATTCGTCGCAACCAGAAGGTTTCCACCAGGAGTTTTCTCGACAATTTCGTGGTGATTCCTGTTGGGAACATAAAATGTATCCTGCGTTTCACCCATAAAATTTATTATCCGGATATCAGGTCCCGATCTGGGGCTAAATTTATCCTGATGAACCTGTATGGCAATTAGATCGTTATGAAGTGGGAAAAATTTGAAACCGGGGGAAAGAGAATACCACCTTATATCTCCCGCTCCGTCATAAACACAATTTTGAATAAAAAATAAACGGTTTTTCTGGTTCTCTGAAAAATTATTCTCTAACTCAGTCATAAAGCCCGCCTTTGGAAATCGATAGTCTCCTGTTTTTACTTTCAGAATTCTGCTCAGGTGCGGTTCCCCACTTTTTTCTAAAATTTCAACATTTATGGTGTTCTCATGGTCCAGATACAAGCCATAAACCGGTAAATCATGATGGGTTGTCGTATCTCTGAAAATATAAGAGATATCGGCACTCTTTTCACTTTTACTTTCAATTGAAATTTTTATTACACGCGGCAAAGGAGTGTCAAAGCTTAAAAGTGCGGAAAGTGGGGCATTATCAAAGGGGTCAAGAATCAGATTGGTGCTGTCAAGATCAAGGGAATCTCCCAGAAAGGGAAAATTCATTGAACTCTTATCATGGTATTCAATTGAAAGTTCCCATTTGTTGTGATCGATGCTATAGCTGCGAATGCAACTACCGGGAATAATTATTTCCGAGTTATCCTCCCGAATAAATAAAATGGAATCTCCCGTTTCAACTACCTGGGTAAAAGCAATTTCCATATCCGGGTTATTAAATATACATGGATTAACCGGATCATTTTCAGTAATTTCGCATGAAATGAGAACGCTGATAATCAGGAACGGTAAAACAGGTTTAAATTTCTTAGAAAACAGCATATTATCCATCATAGAAAACAGTTAACTTTTTACATTAAACTGTGATTAACCATGGTAAGTTAAGAAGAAAAACTTTTATTATCCATGGGAGCAGTATAAATTATGAATAAATAATATTTGACCCAGAAGATGAAAGCACATTCTGAATAAAAAATTCAGGGAAAAGGAGGTAGTTTATAAAATTGATTATAAAAATCTGTATAAGCCCTTACCAGGGGAGTGTTATAAATTTCTAAGACTTGAAAAAACGAACAAAAAGGAAATTACCCATGGAATATTTCAGGCACGACCCTGGAAGTGAAGGCCTTCATTAAAAACCTCTGCCAATAAATTCTGGAATATCTGTCTTTATGGCAAAACGGCAATCACCTCCCTGAGGAAATCATTCAGGTTGAAATTACTTAAACTATAACCCATCCTTACCACTACCAGACTCTTCGAGGGTATGATATAAATCCTCTGCCCTAAAAATCCATCTGCAAAAAATATATCGTCTGGTATATCATTAAGCTTCTGTTCAGGAGTAGGCTCCTCAAGCCAAAATGTGCCTGCATATACGCCATTTGAAGCAGGGGCCGGAGTTTTCATAAAATCAACCCATCCCTTTGAAAGGATAGTATCACCATTAAAAACCCCATTATTCAGAAAAAGTAAGCCAAATCTGGCCCAATCACGGGTGGACCCATAACTATAGGAAGAAGCTACAAACAAACCACTTGCATCTGTTTCAACTACCGTATTGAGCATTCCAACAGGATGAAAAAGTTTTTCATAAGCAAGTGAGTGATATTTATTATCATCATTTATTTTTCGCCTGATAATCCCGGATAAAAGATTGGCATCCCCTGAGGAATAATTCCAAAAGCTTCCCGGCTCATGTTTCAGTTTTGTGTTTATTATTGAGCCGAGCATATCATCACTTTGCATTAACATAACCGTGGCATCTGATATGGTGAAATAATTCTCAAACCAATCCAGGCCTGTACTCATTTGGATAACATTTTCAATTGTAATATTTTTTCGGTCATCATTCTCCCATTCTTGTATACCTGTCGGGGCAGAAACATCCATTTTTCCTTCATCAGACAATATCCCGGCAAGAGCACCAGTAATGCTTTTTGTCATTGACCATCCATGGAATTTGGTGTGAAAATCATAATTACCGTAATACCTTTCTGCTATTAATTGGTTTTTATATACAACAGCTATACCAAGGGTTTTTTTATAGGCCTCCTTACCCGGTTTATCAATACACGTATCCAGGAGTTCTTTCAATCGGTCATAATTCACTCCGGCTGGCAGACTATCCGGCAGGAGATCTCCCACCGGCCAGAAAAGAGTATCCTGTGAATAGCCCGGTTCTGGTATAGCAAAGCTCTTTGATTTTAGTTCCTCCTCAGGCGTTTCTAGCACAATCACTCCACCCAGTCCCTCTCTGAAAATCGCCTTCCTTTTGGCAATTCCAAATACTGTTGATGTTACAGACTTCTCATCGTAATTAACTTTTGATTTTGCCAGGCTTATGGGGAAAAAAGACAGGTCTTCTGCCATAACCGATTCAGGATCCTTGTCTGCAAGAAAAACACTTGAACACATTCCTTTTGAAGCAAAAGCGGTTATTATGGGTAGCCTGGGCCAGGCAAACCAGGTAATTCCTGCAATAATGATCAGAATCACGGACCAGATCAGCCTTTTAATAGTTTTCTTTTTCATTGTCTGTTTCTAAGTTTTTATTTCTTTTCGAATATAAAAAATCTAAAGGACATTATTCAAATCTTCATCCCTTTATTGTTTGAAGGAAAAGACTTTACTATTCCGGATGCCTGTAAATTTCATATTTTGGCTATCCGTTTTTTTTTATATCTTTAATGGCCGGGGGATGAATTTGGAATATTAAATTCAGCTTGTATGAAAGATTCCGTAGTTTACAAGAATGCAGGGAACAACAAAATTCTGATCAGGAGTTTCAAGGGTTATACAACCAGGGAGGAAATCATCTTATCATGGCATGAAATGGTGGATCAAAATATGATTAAGCCCGGTTATATCGGAATCATCTCTGATTATACAGATGCCCAGCTGAAAATAAAAGTAGATGACTTAAAAAGTTTTATTCAATTTTTTAAAAATCACAAGCATGTCTTTTCCGGATTTAAAATTGCCCAGGTAATCAGCAACCAGGGAGTAGTGTTTCCAATTGATTTCGAAGATGAGGAACATAATTTTAAATCCCGTTCTTTTTTAACACTGGAAGAAGCCAAGCACTGGATCCTGAGTTAAATCTGATCTCATAAACCATATAGTTAAGATTTATTAGCTCCCGATTGAACTAAGTAATCCTATATCTTGTTGATAGATAGTATAAACCAAAGCTTTTAATATGAATGATCTTAAAATGAATCATCTTGCAGTATGGATCGGTATCATCCTGCAATTTTTTATCGGATTTCTATGGTATGGACCTCTTTTTGGAGATCCCTGGATGGAAATGGTTGGACTCGACCTGGCAACAATGGAAGCGGATCCCGCAAGTGCAGGTGACTGGATAACTAATGTTATTTCTGCAGTTTCCGGAGTTTACCTTTTAGCCTGGTTATTTGTTAAACTTAACGTAAAATCACTGGGAAGAGGAGCATTTCTTGGTTTTATGATTGGATTTGTTTTTGTCTTCCTAAGTATTAAAACATCCGGTGCTTTTGCAAAA